>NZ_CH724168.1:1852304-1853357 GCF_000153285.1 Synechococcus sp. WH 7805
CAACCTCAAGACCAAACCCACCATTCAAACCAGAAAAACAAAGACCAAAGCCACCATCTCACCCAAACTGATCAAGCCAATTCTCACCAAACGATCCACACAAAAAACCAAAGCCAAAACTGCAAATATCATCAACACCAGGCGGATCATGCAACCCATCAAGCACACCTTTAAATAGACCCACAAAGACACCTCAGCTCAGACAACAACACGTCCTCCTTCCCACACAAGGAGGACTTTTTTATTGCCTTACAACCTGTGACCAACATCACTCATCAACACAACTCAAATCACAAGAATACACATCTAAAACAAACACACTGAAAACATCAGGACAACGAGCCCTGATGACTTTCTCCTCACAACAGCTCCATCATGATTAAATCAATCGCTCTCGCCGTCGCTCTCTCCACACTCGGGCTCGCCGGCTCACCCATGGCAGGCCTCGCACAAAATGCTGGCAGTGGATGCTCTGGTACAGGCACCATCTGCGGTCACGGAAACTCCGTCGGTGGCATCAACTCTGGAAACACATACAACTCTGGAAACACCGTTGGCTCCTACAACGGCTCTGCCGTCGGTTCTTACAATCAAGACAATCGCCGCTACGACAACCGCCGCTACAACAACGCCTTCAACCAGAATCAACGCTACAACCGCCACACCAACAACCAACGCTGGAACAATCAGCGCTACAGCAATCAGCACACCAACAACCAGCGCTGGAACAACCAGAGAACCAATAACGTCAGAACCAATGTCCGCAGCGAAGTTGGACTCTGGTAATCCTTACCAACTCTCAATCCATACACTTCAAAAGGGGGGCTTTGCCCCCCTTTTTGCTTGAAACATCCTCACGGGGCTCACCTCCTCACTCCCACAGGTGCATTCACTTTTGACAGGGAGAAACTGACGCTCCAAGACCAAGACGACGGCAAAACACAAGCCGAAACAGCACACGCAACTTGCCGCTAACAACCCCTGTGATCGATCTCACAAATCGCTGAGATCACGCTCATCACCCCCAACCCTCAAACCAGAGATGGTGGAACA
>NZ_CH724168.1:1854109-2023128 GCF_000153285.1 Synechococcus sp. WH 7805
TGAGATCGATCACAGGGGTTGTTAGCGGCAAGTTGCGTGTGCTGTTTCGGCTTGTGTTTTGCCGTCGTCTTGGTCTTGGAGCGTCAGTTTCTCCCTGTCAAAAGTGAATGCACCTGTGGGAGTGAGGAGGTGAGCCCCGTGAGGATGTTTCAAGCAAAAAGGGGGGCAAAGCCCCCCTTTTGAAGTGTATGGATTGAGAGTTGGTAAGGATTACCAGAGTCCAACTTCGCTGCGGACATTGGTTCTGACGTTATTGGTTCTCTGGTTGTTCCAGCGCTGGTTGTTGGTGTGCTGATTGCTGTAGCGCTGATTGTTCCAGCGTTGGTTGTTGGTGTGGCGGTTGTAGCGTTGATTCTGGTTGAAGGCGTTGTTGTAGCGGCGGTTGTCGTAGCGGCGATTGTCTTGATTGTAAGAACCGACGGCAGAGCCGTTGTAGGAGCCAACGGTGTTTCCAGAGTTGTATGTGTTTCCAGAGTTGATGCCACCGACGGAGTTTCCGTGACCGCAGATGGTGCCTGTACCAGAGCATCCACTGCCAGCATTTTGTGCGAGGCCTGCCATGGGTGAGCCGGCGAGCCCGAGTGTGGAGAGAGCGACGGCGAGAGCGATTGATTTAATCATGATGGAGCTGTTGTGAGGAGAAAGTCATCAGGGCTCGTTGTCCTGATGTTTTCAGTGTGTTTGTTTTAGATGTGTATTCTTGTGATTTGAGTTGTGTTGATGAGTGATGTTGGTCACAGGTTGTAAGGCAATAAAAAAGTCCTCCTTGTGTGGGAAGGAGGACGTGTTGTTGTCTGAGCTGAGGTGTCTTTGCGGATCTATTTAAAGGTGTGCTTGTCCATGAGTTTTTGTGTGCAATTTTGATTTCTCTTTCCTATGAATAATGAATTTGTGTTGATGCATCGGAAATCAATTCTGTGCAATCTAGAGCGTTCTGATGCTGAGCAATCGGTTGCTTTGAGAAGATAGTGGCCCCAATTAGTTCAACTTTCTTGTGGCGCCAGTGCGATTGGTTTGGGCCTATTTGCGTTAAGCGTTTGGTGACACCACCGAATAAGATCCTGCAGCAGCGTCGGCATAATAAGCAGAAGGGCTTAGGCCGGATCTGCGCAATTACTGTGCTGTTGCAGATATGCGTGATTTCCCGACAATGGCTGAGGCCTTGCCGGCATTCGATGTTGTTTATGTCTGAAATCGTTTTTCACTGAGCTTACGGACATGATTGCGAAAGACGTGATTGCGAAGCGCGATGTAGTGGTTAATCTAACGAACTGTTGGTGATCAGACAGTGCTGTTTTTGGTATGAATGCTGATCCCAGAGTTGCTTGTCGATCGGCGATTCATTCTGCTTGGGAAATGTTGAATCGCGTCAGGCGATGGTGATGGGCAGATTCAGGTCACGTTGCCAGTCGGCCAACGGCCGATTCCAGCCATCTTCGAGTTTTTTGGAAATCACCAGTTCCGCATCCAGGCCCATCTGAAACCCCTGTGCCAGAGCTCGCAGCATTGGCGTCAGAGGTTCGTCGTTCTGAAGGGCTGAGAGCATTCCGCCGAAGATCAGCATCACGGCCAGCGGCGAGCGATTCTGCGCAAGGTTGAACCCCTGGAGCCCCAGTTCACTCGCACCATCGATGCCGAATCCAGTCAAGACGTGTGTGATGTCGTGAGTCTCTTTCAGTCGATGCACGATGAAGTCCTTGTCACTGTCAACCGGGGATGGGTCAATCAACGTGTCTGGGGTGATGCCCTGACTGATCAGCTGGTTGGCATAGCAACGCCCAAGGCTGCCCTCCGGAAGGGTCTTGAGGGCGCTGAGGTCAATCGGCTGCGGTCTCCAGCGTTCCTGCACCAGATCCTTGAACTGAGGATCCTTCAACAGATGGCGCATCATCTGATCGCCGAGAGGACCATCCTTCACGCTGTTGCCGACGGCGAACACGCTGTCCAGTGACCCTGGATTCTTCAGGAAAGAGGCGAGCCCGGCCAGCAGTTTCAGGCTCTGGAGGCGTTCCTGCAATCTGATGTGCATCGGATCAGGCCTGGAGATAAGTGGCCTGTTGGAGGCTGCTGGCCACGTGGCTGATCAATAGCCTGGCGTCGTTGACCGACAGCCGTCGATCTCGGATGGCCTCCTCGCTGGCCAGGCGGAGGCGTTCGAGCATCAGATCAGGGTCGTGTTCCATCGCTTCCAACACATCGGAGTTGGTGTCTCCGCGCACCACGTGGTCCAGCAGGTAACCACCGCCAGGGGCCAGGCGGATATGCACGGCGTTGGTGCTGCCGAACAGGTTGTGCAGGTTGCCCATCACTTCTTGGTAGGCACCGGCCAGAAACAAACCGATCAGGTAAGGCTGATTCGGCTGAGGGCTGTGCAGTTCCAGCAGGGGTTTGCTCTGCCCGCCCTGGATGAAGCGTGCCAGCTTGCCATCGGAGTCACAGGTGAGGTCGGCAATGCTCCCGAGCTGGTCGGGCTCTTCATCGAGTCGATGGATTGGCATCACGGGAAAGAGTTGATCGATCGCCCAGGTGTCGGGAGCTGATCGAAACACCGAAAAATTGCCGTAATAAGTGCTGGCCAGGCTGGCGCGAAGATTGCGCAGCTCATCGGGGCTGCTGTCATCGGCGGGCAGCAGGCGATTGATGCGCCGCGCACAGGCCCAGGCCAACTGTTCAGCACGTGCCCGCTCCGGAAGGCTTAGGTATCCGAGGCGGAAAGCACTGAGCGCATCATCTTTGAACTTCAGAACGTCGTTCCAGGCTTCCTGCAGGTTGGCTGTGGTGATGCCATCAAAAGTTTCATGCAGGTTGCGCAGGATCAATGGATCGTCGTCCATCCGTTCCGGACGCTCATCCGGTGCCGCACCGGTGCCGAGGATGTCGAACACCAGCACGCTGAAGTGGCTGGCCAGGGCACGACCGCTCTCGCTCACGAGCGTGGGCACGGGAACACCGCTGGGTTCACAGCATTCCTTCACAGTGGCCACCACATCGTTGGCGTAGTTCTGCAGGGAGTAATTGGTTGAAGCCGCGGTGGCGCTGCGGCTGCCGTCGTAGTCGATCCCCAGGCCACCGCCCACGTCGAGAAAGCCCATCGGTGCCCCCAGCCGGTGCAGCTCGCCGTAGATCTGTCCAGCTTCCTGGAGGGCATCCTTCAGGACGGCGATGTCGTTGATCTGACTGCCGATATGGAAGTGCAGCAAGCGCAGCTCTTTCAGAAGGCCTGCATCGCGAAGGGCTGCAGTGGTGTCAAGCAGTTCGGGGATGGACAGGCCGAATTTGGCACGGTCTCCCACGGAGCTGCCCCAACGGCCCGTACTGCGGGTGGAGAGGCGGGCACGGATTCCGATCATCGGTGCTGCACCGAGGTGATCGCTCGCTTGAATGATCCGCTCCACCTCGTCCGGTTGTTCGATCACCACCACCGGTTGACGTCCGAGCTTGCGCGCCAGGATTGCCGTTTCCAGGTACCGCTGATCTTTGTAGCCGTTGCAGATCAGCAGAGCTTCCGGATCTTTCAGCAGCGAGAGGGCGATCAGCAGTTCCGCCTTGCTCCCAGCCTCCAGGCCAAAGTGCCAGCGCTGGCCGCTGTCCACCAGCCGTTCAACCACATGCCGCTGCTGATTGCATTTCACAGGGAACACGCCCTGGTAGCGGCCTGAATACCCGTAGTGGGCAATGGCGCGATCGAAGGCTGCATGCAGCCGTTCGAGCCGATCTTCCAGAATGTCGTCGAAGCGGATCAGCAGGGGCAGGCCGAGATCCCGAGCCTGCAGCCCCTCCACAAGTTCGATCAGATCGATGCTTCCGCCACGATCGCCCTGGGGTTGCACGGTGATGTGACCGCGGGAGTTGGTTGAGAAGTAAGGGGCTCCCCATCGCTCCAGTCCGTAGAGGTCTGCACCGTCCTGAACGGTCCATGGGCCAGCGGTGCTGGTGTGGGCCATCAGAGTCAAACGGTGGTCTCCAGGATCTGTGACGAGAATCTAGGCAGGGTTGATCGCTTCAACAGCCCGGCGCAGCCTGCTTGCTTGCCAACCGGGCCGGCAGCCACGGACGATGGCGACGGTTTTTTGTTTTTCCATGGCCTCGGAACGCACCTTCATCGCCATCAAGCCCGACGGGGTTCAGCGCGGTCTCATCGGCGAGATCCTCGGTCGTTTCGAGCGCAAGGGTTTCAAGCTTGTCGGCCTCAAGCAGCTCACCCCCAGCCGTGAGCTGGCAGAGCAGCACTACGGCGTTCACAAAGAGCGTCCGTTTTTCGCCGGCCTGGTGGACTTCATCACCTCTGGCCCCGTGGTGGCCATGGTGTGGGAAGGCGACGGTGTGATTGCCAGCGCCCGCAAGCTCATCGGTGCCACCAAGCCTCTCGAAGCAGAACCCGGCACCATCCGCGGCGACCTGGCGATCAACATTGGTCGCAACGTGATTCACGGGTCTGATGCTCCAGAGACCGCACAGTTCGAGATCGGTCTCTGGTTCCAGGCGTCTGAGCTGAGCGACTGGACTCCTTCCGATCAAGGATGGCGCACCGAGGGCTGATCCATCGACCCTGGCCGGGTCCTCTGCCCGGGTGCTGCGCATCATGAGGGGACTCGGTAAGCAGAGTTGTGAGCGATAGCCCCTCCCATGAGCTCCAGCCCTGGCTGAAGCGTGCGGCGATCACCTGGGTGAATCATGCCGGCGCTCCGTTGGTGAAGGTGGTGCCCCGCCGCCATCTCCACAAAGCAGCCGATCTGGGTGTGGGGTTTTCGCCTGTGGCCGATGCCTTTCGGGTTGATGGATGCATCGCGCCTTCACACCGTTTCGCTCGACCTGATGAAGATCTGCGTCTCCATGCTGTGGTGGAGGCGCTGGCACCTCTTGAGCCTGATCGCGGTTGGGCCTGGGCTCCCGGGGAGCGGCGTTGGCGTGATGGACGGGCCTACGAGGCCGACCAGCGCAGTTTTTGCCGGCTGCAACAGGACTGTCTGCAGCAGAAAGGGCTGACGCTGCAAGCGGGCTTCGAGCTCGAGTGGATGGTGTTTGCAGGGGATGCGGGAACCCAGGGTTCTCCTGCATTCCCGGGCGGGCCTTATGGGGCTGATCGCTTGGTGGAAGGCCTCGACTATGCCTCTGAGATCTGTGAGGGCCTAGATGCTGCCGGGCTGGACTGGCTGCAGTTTCATCCCGAATACGGTGCTTCCCAGTTCGAGTTGTCACTGGCCCATGCGTCGGCTGTGGAGGCCGCCGATCGTTTGGTTCTGGCCCGCTTGGTGATTCAGCGCGTGAGCCGACGACTGGGACTGCGTTGCAGTTTCACGCCCAAGTTGTCCAGCGATCAGGTCGGCAACGGCGGTCATGTGCATTTCAGTCTTCGCCGGCATGGTCAGCCCGTGCTGCAGGGAGGCGATGGTCCAGGTGGCGTGTTGCCGGAGGGTGCGGCTCTGATTTCCGGTGTGTTGCATCACCTGCCGGCATTGCTGCCGATCGCCTGTCCGCTCTCGGCTTCGTACGCCCGGCTGGCGCCCAGCTCCTGGTCGGCGCCTTATCAGGTGTGGGGAATTGAAAACCGCGAGGCGGCCTTGCGTTTGGTCCCAACCTCTGTCGATCAAGTGCCTGCCCACCTCGAACTGAAAGTTGCCGATCTGGGGGCCAATCCCTATCTGTTGCTTGGATCGTTGCAGGTGTTGGCGATGGCGGCTCTCATCGAGGCCGTGCCCCTGCCGGAGCCGGTGCGCGGCGATCCTGCGCGCGTTGATGGCACAACAGCGGCCCATGCCCGTCTACCCCAGTCCTTGGCGGAGGGGCGTACAGCGTTGGCATCCAGTGCAGTGCTGTCGGCGGCGATGGGCGAGCTGCTGCATGGGAGCGTGCTCGACAGCATCGATGCCGAGATCGCCCGCTGTGAGGGTTTGCCTCCGGATCAGGTGATCGCCAGCACCCGCTGGTGGCCCTTGGTGGGTGGACTCAGCTGACGCCAGAGTCAAACCGCTGCCATTGGAAACAGGGCAGCAAGAGGTCCAGATCATCGCGGGCACGGCCTTGGCTCACGCAGTCCGCGATCGCCTCAGCTGTGGCTGCAGCCATCAGCACCCCGTTGCGGTGATGGCCGCAGGCCAGCCAAAGTCCAGGGAGGGGACCCTTTCCAAGTAATGGCCCCTCATCCGGTGTGCAGGGCCGGAATCCCCACCAGCGTTCCATCGGGGGCCAGCCCGAGGCTTCCGGGAGCAGGGAGGCAATGCCCTGCTTGAGGATGCTTTGCCCTTGGGGAGTGAGGCCCTCTGCGAAACCGGCCTCCCGCTCCGATGTGGCGCCCACCACCACCAGACCGTCTTCCCTCGGCACCAGGTAAGTGCCGGGTCCGAAGATCACGCGTTTGAGGGCGCCCCGGGGAGCCTGGAGGGACAGCATCTGCCCTTTCACCGGGAAAATCGGCAGCTGAGGCAGGAGCCGGCTGCTCCAGGCCCCGGAGCAAAGCACTGCTATGGCACTATTACGTTCCGAAATCGTTCCTTCAGCGTTGCGGATGCGTGCCCCAATGTGTTTGTCGCCGTTCTCAAGCAGCTCCAGCACTTCCACGCCCTCCAGAAACTGCACCCCCCGTTCCACGCAGGCGCTTTCCAGGGAGCGCATCAACTGGCGGCGGTTGTCGATCTGGCCGTCTTGCTCGAACAGCAGGCCGGCCTGCCAGGTTGTGGCGATGCCCGGCACTTCCCGCTCCAGTTGCCGGCGGTTCAGGGCTGTTCCAAAGCGTGCTGTGGGGTAGCGATCCCGGTCTTCGCTGCTGGTGAAAGGCACCACAATCCCTGTGGAGCGCAGTCCGCAGGGCAGGCCGCTGTCGGCCTCGATCTGGGCGACCCAGCTCGGCACCCGCTCCAGGCTCAGTTGACCGAATCGCAGCTGGTCACCGCTCAGGCCTTCAGCGTGGGGAGCCAGCATGCCTGCTGCCACGAACCCTGCGGCCTCTCCGCGTCGCCGGCTGATCACGCACACCGGATGGTCCCGCCGGGCCAGCTGATGGGCGATGGCCAGGCCCATCAATCCACCGCCAAGGATCAACGCGGCGTCAGCGGCGGGAGGGCGTAAGGCGGTCATGGCTGATGGGGGCTGCGGTTCGCGGTCTTTCCATAGGATTGCTCTGCTCTGAACGTTCCACACAGCGGATGGCGGCACCTGCAGCAACAGACCAGGCCTGGGAAGCGGTGATCGGTCTCGAGACCCACGTTCAGCTGGGCACCAACAGCAAAATTTTCACGGCTGCATCCACGGCGTTCGGGGATGACCCCAACACGCACATCGACCCTGTGGTGTGCGGGCTGCCAGGAACGCTTCCCGTTCTCAATCAGAAGGTGCTGGAGTACGCCGTCAAGGCGGCGATGGCACTCAATCTGAACATTGCCGAGCACAGCAAGTTCGACCGCAAACAATATTTCTACCCTGACCTTCCCAAGAATTATCAGATCTCCCAGTACGACGAACCGATCGCAGAGGAAGGCTGGATCGAAGTGGAGGTGGCCGAGAAGGGTCAGGACACCTACCTGAAAACAATCGGGATCGAGCGGCTTCATATGGAGGAGGACGCCGGCAAGCTTGTGCATGCCGGCAGTGATCGTTTGGCTGGCTCCACCCATTCGTTGGTGGACTACAACCGCGCCGGTGTCGCGCTTGCGGAGATTGTGAGCAAGCCGGATCTGCGCACGGGTCGTGAAGCGGCGGAGTACGCCTCGGAGATCCGTCGGATCATGCGCTATCTCGGTGTGAGCGACGGCAACATGCAGGAGGGCTCCCTGCGTTGCGACGTGAACATCTCCGTGCGCCGGGGGCCGGAGGCGCCTTTCGGAACCAAGGTGGAGATCAAGAACATGAATTCGTTCTCGGCCATTCAGAAGGCCTGCGAGTACGAAATCCAGCGCCAGATCAAGGCCTACGAAACCGGTGAGCCCATCGTTCAAGAAACGCGGCTCTGGGATGAGAGCAAGCAGCTCACCAAGAGCATGCGCAGCAAGGAGGGGGCCAGTGATTACCGCTATTTCCCAGATCCGGATCTCGGGCCGATCGAGGTCAGTGCTGATCAGCGGGAGTCCTGGCGGGCTGAGTTGCCGGAGCTGCCGGCAGCCAAGCGCCACCGCTATGCCGAAACCCTTGGGCTGTCCCAATACGACGCTCGGGTGCTCACCGATGAGAAGGCGATGGCCGACTACTTCGAGGCTGTGGTGGCGGCGGGTGCCGACGCCAAGCTTGCGTCCAATTGGATTACGGGCGACATCGCTGCCTATGTGAACGGCAACCGTCTTCGCTTCAGCGAACTTCCCTTCCGTCCGGAACAACTCGCCGAAATGGTGCAGCTGATCGATGGTGGCAAGATCAGCGGCAAGATCGCCAAGGAGATCCTGCCCGAACTGCTGGAGAAGGGTGGCTCTCCCAAGGCGATCGTGGATGAGCGCGGTCTGGGAATGATCAGTGACCCTGCCGCGATCACCACCATCGTGGAGGAGTTACTTGCGGCCCATCCCGATGAGGTGGAGGCGTTCCGCGGCGGCAAGACCAAGCTGCAGGGCTTCTTCGTTGGCCAGCTGATGAAGAAAACCGGAGGCAAGGCCGATCCCAAGCTGGCGAATCAGATCCTCAGTCAGAAGCTCAAAGGGGCTTGATTCCATCAGTTTTGACGGGGTTCCACCACTGAGCGGCCGGCTGGGGAGACGATGTTGATAAGGAAGTGGGGGTGCTGATTTCGATCTCATTTCGATTTCACTTATGGCGACTTCTTCAACGGTGCTGCGCTCGAAGCATGCATAAGTGCTGGCTTCTACTGCTGGATTGAGGATCAGCATGTGCTGCTCACCAAGAGCAAAGCTCCAGCTCTTGGTGAAAGGTCCCCATGAGGAGAAAGGGTTGGAGATTGGCATCATCGTTGCCTGTTTACGTTGTCTCTGGTGCCGGGGCAGAGCCTCCGGATCAAGGACGAGATCGGGGAGAGCTTTCCACCATGAGAAAGCCCCCTTAGAGCGGGGGCTGCTTGGGATCCTTGATGAAGTGATCAGGCCGGGTTGATCAGCGGGTCCAGTTGCTGTTGCCGAGGGAGCCTGTGTGGCTAACTCGGACCAGCCTTGATCCGTTGACGACCTTGAACGTGAGACGACCGGAATTCTGGGTTTGACTGCCGGCGGTGTCCTGCCAGAGGCCACTCACAGTGTTGCCTTGGCGCTGACCGATGAAGATGTTTTTAAAATTGCCTCCTCGGCCGTTCCAGGAGACGATTGACCCTGTCTGGCGAACCACATACGTTCCGCCGTTGTTGCCACGCCAGGTTCCGTTGAGGTTGCGCGCATCGTTGCAGTCGGGTCGGCTGCTAATGGATGCGGGCTTTTGTGTTGGTGTCCAGGAGGTGTTGAAGCCAGGGTTGCCGCCAACTTTGACGAGTCGATTGCGATCAATGCGCAGCTTGAGGCTGCCGGTGCTGTTGTTGCAGAAGTTCTTCCAGGAAGCGTTGATGATGTTTCCCTGGATGGTCCCTGTGATCAGGTTGAAGGGTTTGCTATTGAGGAAGCCTTTCATTTGGAAGTTGTTGCCGCTGCGCTGAGCGGAATAGACACCTTTGTTGTTGCCTTTGAGCCAGCCATTGAGGTTGACCTGCTGCTGATTGGATGGCGGAGTGCTGTTGGATCCGGAGCCTGATCCAGCGCTTACACGGATCATTCGGTACTGCAATGCCTTGGGCACATTGCCTCCAGCGGTGGGTGCATTGGCCTGCAGCATGTTGTTGGATCGTTGAATGACCCACTGCCTGTTGGACAGCGATTGCAGCTGCAGGGTGTTACCAACTTTGTTGGCCATGAACAGGCGGTTGCGGCTGTTGGTGGTGCAGCCCCTCTTCAGTTGGAGCGCCTTGTTACTGGCAACGCTTACCCAGCGATTGGGGTCCTGCGTGCTGCGCAGCGCATAGGTTCCACCATTCAATCCATTGCGATTGCCGAGGTCGTAGATGTCAAAGGTTTCCCAGCTTTTGTTGCCACCGATGCGGCTGCTGGTGGCACCGACCGCTGCATCGGATCCGATGCCGGCACGGATGTACTTGTTGTTCAGATTGGATTTCAGGGCGTAGCGGCCAAGCAGGGTGCCGCCTGTACAGCGTGTGGTGGCTTCAGCCGGAGTGGCTGTGAGCGCGGTGAAGCCGCTGAGGCCTGCTGCGGCAGTGAGGCTAAGGGCGATGGAGGCTTGGGCGAATTTCATGGGTTTGAGCGTTTGAGGAGGGCCGGGTTGCTGTCGCTCCCGGTGATGCATGCACTGTCCTCAGCTCGCGTTCTGCAGCCCGTGTCCTTGATCCCGAGGTGGTGTGATTGTGCTCACAGCAAGCCCAGAACCTGGGCTTGCCAGGCATCCGGCTCGCCGCTGTTGTCGATGATCTGATCCGCCAGCAGGCATTTGCGCGCCAGGGGCCATTGCGCCTCGATGCGTTGGTCGGCCTGCTGAGCCGACAGCCCGTTCCTCTGGATCAGCCGTTGCTGTTGCTGTTCCGGACTGCAGTACACAACCCACACTTCTGTGCAGAGGTTTTCCAGCCCGGATTCATAGAGCAGAGGAATCATCAGCACGACCGTCGGCGTTCGCTCCAGCTCATGCAAGGCAGCGTCGAAAACCTGCCGGACCAGGGGATGGACCAGTTCTTCCAGCCATCGACGTTCCACCGAATCGGAGAACACGATCTCGGCGAGAGCCTGTCGGTTCAGCTCCACCTTGTCGGCTTGGGCCGCATTGGAGGCGACAGCGGTGCCATAACGCTCCAGGACAGCCCTGCAGCCTGCACTGCCCGGGGCCAGAGCATCCCGGGCATAGCGATCGGCATCCAGCACAGGGATGCCGTGGTCGCTCAACCAGCGCCCCACGCTGCTTTTGCCGGATGCAATGCCGCCGGTGAGACCAATGCGGCGTTGGCTGGGCATGGTGCGGCGGCAGGATACCTTCAGTGTCTCGCGTAGATCCGTGGTTGATGCCGCTCCAAGGGTTTCATCCGACTGGTTGCCGGTGGCAGGGGGAATTACTGCGCCAAAGGGATTCAGGGCCTCAGGGATCACTGCTGGACTGAAGGCTTCTGCAAAGCCTGATCTCGCCTTGGTGCTGGCCCCCGAAGGCGCTGCCTGCGCTGGGGCTTTCACCCGATCGGTGGTGCGTGCCGCCTGTGTGGATCTTTGCGACGACCGGCTGCGTGAAGGGGGCGGTCAGGCGAGGGCGGTGCTGATCAATTCCGGCCAGGCCAATGCCTGTACGGGCGATCGGGGTCTGATCGACAGCCAGCGCGCCACCCAGGCGCTGGCGGACCGCCTGGGTCTGAATGGTGAGGCTGTGCTGATCTGCTCCACCGGGGTGATCGGTGTGCCGATCCCGATGGAGGTGTTGCTGGGTGGTCTGGACCCTTTGGTGGAAGCGTTGAATGCTGAGGGTGGAGCTGCTGCTGCCAAAGCCATCCTCACCACGGACCTAGTGGAGAAAGAGATCGCTTTTGAAGCGGAGCTGGATGGCCGCTCGGTGCGGATTGGTGGCATGGCCAAAGGTTCCGGCATGATCCATCCCGACATGGCCACCATGCTCGGGTTCATTTGTTGCGATGCGGCGGTGCCTCCCCCGGAGTGGCAAGCCATGTTGCGGCGGGCGGTTGAACGCTCCTTCAACGCCATCACCGTCGACGGAGACACCAGTACCAATGACACTGTGCTGGCCTTCGCCGCTGGAGACCCCGTGGCGCCGTCGTGTCACGCCAAGCTCGAGGAAGGTCTGACCCTGGTGGCGCAGCATCTCGCCAGAGCGATTGCCCGGGATGGGGAAGGCGCCACCTGTCTGATCGAGGTTCAGGTGGAGGGAGCGTCCACCGAAGCCGGAGCACTCAAGATTGCGCGCACGATCTGCAGCTCCTCATTGGTGAAGACGGCCGTTCATGGCCGCGACCCCAACTGGGGGCGGATTGTTGCAGCAGCCGGCCGGTCCGGAGTGGTGTTCGATGCCGATGCCGTCGCCCTTTGGATCGGGCCGCATCAGCTCATGGCGGCGGGCCAACCCCTGGCGTTTGACCGTGCCGCCGCATCGGCCTATCTCAGTGAGCGGGCGTATGGCCGTTACCTGGTGGAGGACTCGGTTCAGATTCGGCTTGCCGTTGGTTCAGGGGCCGGTGAAGGAACGGCCTGGGGATGTGACTTATCGGATCAATATGTGCGCATCAACGCCGATTACACCACTTGATCAAAAATGTAGTGATACCAGAGTGTTCGGGGTTCTCAACTGCGCTAGTGCAAAAGAGGTGGAAACCATAACTCACGTATCCAGTCTTAAATCAGAGGGTAGTAAGTCAAAAAAATCCCCCTTAGGGATACAGACCTCAGGGTGCTGCTCGCCCTCATAACTCGACCTCTTCAGGTTGCTCTCTGTGCCTCTGCGCGAGGAGTAGGGGAACCGACTGAACAGGTGGAGAGCACCGCTCTTGGTGCGGATGCCCGCTGCCCCTCTGTTCCAAAACTCTTGGGTTGCCAGGACGCCAAAAACTGCCGTCACAACAGTTGTTTTGACCATGCCTGGATCAATCGGGTACGCCCGTTGTTCCAGCACCTCCAAGACACTGCTGCTCAGACCGATGAACTGGAGAGTGCTGGATGCGTTGCGGGGTTCGCCGAGAAGGTGTCCTCTCGTGCCCCTCTGGAGAAACGTCACCAGTTGCGTGCCTGCCTGGAGACGCACCAGAACGGAGATGAACTGGTGATCTCCAAACTCGACCTCTTGGGACGGTCCCAGGTGGAGGTGATCAATCGCCTTGCTGACATGCAGGAGCAGGGAATCCACATCAGGACCCTCGATGGACTGATCAACACCAGAGGACTTGAACGACTCGCTCCTTTGGTGATTGGTCTGCTGACGGGTCTTGCTGAGGTGGAGAGGTCCTTGATTCAGGAACGCACCAAAGAGTCTGTTGAACACCGCAGGAGGACGGGTGGAAACCTTGGCGGGAGACCGAGGACCTCAGAGAAGAAAGAACGCCTTGTGCTGCGTTTGAGGAGTTAGGGGGACTCCTACAGGACCATTTGTGATCAGACGTGTGTCTCTGTCTCCACGATTCAACGGATCCTCCAGAACCAGGAGATTGCATCATGATCAATATCGACATCCAGTACCAGGATTAGTTCGGGAGATGGAGACACCTCCAGTCCAAATACAACGAAGGTGATGCGTACCGCACTGCTGCAAACCGTGCTCGATCCGAAGGGAAACGCCATCGACTGGCGTACTAAGACGGAAACCTTCTGGATGTGATTGAGCCTTGACAGAAAAATGCAACGTTTAATCCATAAAGAGTGTATAGGGATCTTATTTGTCGAAGTCAGTTTAAAATACTGCCGCCTTCAATGCCTCTTGCTACCTTGTCCTGTAAATATATAAAACCGTTTGACTTGCAAATTATATGCATTTAATCGCTAAATACAAGACAAAAATAATTAGACCCTCTGCAAAGATGGAGGCCGTCGAATTTTGCTTTCAGAGTGCTTGGGATCTAGTGATTTCCCAAGGGGTGTGGTGTACCCAGAGATACTCCTTAAATCTCCATAACACCCCATAAAGCATTTGATGCCAATGGATTTTTCCAAGATAACCGAAGCAAATTACCAGAGAAGAACCGAACGAAGTGAGGTGTATTCACGACCAAAGGGAGTGAATCAGTCAAGATCCTCAAGGACGCTTCTGAATCGGAAACTTGAAAGGATCCATCAGACGACCAGATCGCATCTAAAGGTTCTTCAGGAACTGATCAGAGATCAATGGGAGAACAATTTCCGACACCAGTGGTTCATCACATTGCTATGGAACGATCTTTCGACTCGATCTGAAGATGGGAGCATTGGGATGGTGATCAAACCATGGGTCTGGGTTCGCCATGCGTTCTACAACCTGAGGGACTACTACTTCTATAGACATCACCATTATCCTGATCTCGTACTTGATTGTCAGAATTCAGATCTGCTCTTCTAGAGAGAATAAATAGAGATGACTCCTCTAAAGACATCTCTATGAACATCATCCAAAACACAGATCAAAGGAAGATCAATCTGTTTTTTGGGAAAAGGAATCAGACCACTACTCTGCAAAAGCTTGATTGCTTATCCCATCAACTCAGGCAATCCAGAACATGAACCCTGGATTATCTGGTCACTCATTATGAATGGTTCCAGAGCAACCGTAGTGAGGTGGTCAGACGAGTATCACCATCCGACTTGTCAAGGCTGAGGTTGAGATGCTCAAAGAACTTTAGAAGAGAGATAAGAGATACAAGAAGGGATTGGAGGAGAAGGTCAAATCAGACTCTCCTTGGATTATAGAAAACGCTTGATTTTAGTCTTCATGCATGGTAAGATGATAAAAATATGCTTTGCTATTAAGTTATGTTCTCCGCAATTCCCGAGGATATTGGCAGGTTTCAATATTGGGTTTCATTTGTAAATGAGAAATCATTTGAGTCAGTTGCTGAAATAGGTGTCTGGAAGGGAGCATTTGCAAAAAAAATTTTGGATAACTGTTCAGCAATTCGCGACTACTATCTTGTTGATCCATGGAGAAAAATGGATGACTGGAATAAACCTTTTAACTTCAAAGAAGATTTGGAAAAAGTTTATGAGCAGGCGATGAGTAATTTAGAATCCCACCAAAACAAAATAAAAGTTTTGCGTGGTAAGACGACAGAAGTGATTGATCAAATACCCGACAACTCCCTAGATTTTGCGTATATAGATGGAGATCATACTCTCAGGGGGATCGCAATAGATTTGATGACTATTCTTCCAAAGATGAAGTTCGGATCATTCATTGCTCTCGATGATTTTACCAATCCTATGCAGCATGGATTTGATTACGAACTGTCTTTAGTTGATCCCTTTGGATTGTATTTCGCGGAAGCGAATCGTTTCCCTTGCGCAATATTAGGGAAATCACAGTTCTGCATTCATGTTGACTCCGGAAAGGGATTTTCGTTGGTCGATTTTGCTAACCCTGATAGGTCAACACCTTATCCAGACATAATGGCGCGGTTGTCGCAGCACAAAGTGGTTAAACTTGGAAAAAAATACTCAAACTTATCGACTAAATAAATCCTGTTTAATTGACTACCGGTATTTTAATTGGGATTGGTCGCCGACGGTAGCAAGATGTTCTCTTTTGGCTTTCAATTAATCCACTTGTATTATGTGCATTAATTTATAAAAAAATATATTGCAAAAGCTGCGAATTTTCGGGTTTAGAGACGGTTTATTTTCGATCATGAAAAACTTTTTGACAATCTCAGGTGATGGCTTCCCTGTGAATCGTGGATGTATGGAACTCGCATCCAGTCGGTCTCAGACGCTCTTTTGAGTTGTCCTCGACCAGTTGAGAGTGCATCCGTCGCTCTCTTCGAGTCGTAGTGGAAGTAGTGCTTCTGGACGTACTGGATGCGTGTATCACAGTTGTTGCATACTGTCGCGATAGGAACTCCTCTTCCCAGTGCAAAGGTGATCCAGGTGTGTCGGAATGAATGCCAAGTCAGGTTTTTGCCTGATGTGATGTCTGTTTTCCTCAGGTTGTTGGAGTCCCCTTCTACTCAGCTCACTAGTCCTGATTCAACCAACATCTCCTGAAGACCATCTTTCCAGATCCAATCACTGAGTGCCTTGTCAGTACTTTGATTCCTGAAGAGAAGGTCTTGTTTGCTCCTGGGGTGAGTCAGTTTTCTTCGTTTTTCCAGGTGTCGTGCGATGGGTGCAAATAACTGAACCAACGTCCTGTCTTGGTGTTTTCTGCAGGTCCTTCCACAAGACACCAGATCTGTTGATCCTCCTTGCTGAGGATTTTGTTTTCGCTGATGTGCTGCCATCTCATCTTGCGAAGAGAACCAATACGGATTCCGCTCTCTATGGAGATCCTCATTTCCAGGTACAACATCTGCCGATGCACCTGCTGCTGCTTCGCGCGAGGTGACCGTTTGGTCTCTTTCCCCTTGTTCACGCCATAAAGAGAGTTCCTGGTGAGAGGTCGATCGCTCTCCTTGCCCTTGTCTGGACCACGACTGATCCTTGGGTCTTTTCGTGTATGGAATCTCATGTGACTGGTCTCGGGTGATGAACCCCTCTGTCAGTGCCACCTCCTTCCACATCCGGTTGATAGTCGAGTATTCGTTATTCAGGGTTGTGGGACGAGGGAGTTTTCTGCCTTGCTTGTCCGCAGCACTGGTTACGGATCAGTTGGAGTCGTGCAGGGGTGATGCCCTCGTGGGGTCTGTTGCTGATTGGCCTGTCCTCTTTCCCCAGGAACCGTCACACCATCTCCCCCAGGGTCAGGACTTTGATCGCTTCTCCTCGGTCGGTTCTGGTTCTGAGGTCGATGTAACGCTCTTGTGCCAGACTCAGTGCTTCGTTCTCTCTTGCTGCTGAGGATCTGGGTCTCCACCGTTAGATCGCTTCAGAACGAACCGATGGTTTTTGTTGGTTTCTCGATTTAAGAACTCAAGTTGCCACTTCCCACCCTTCTGAGGGTCTCCGTAGATGTATGCGTTGTTCCGCTGACCACCCTTTAGGTCCTAGCGGTCCATCACCCATGAGAACCCTGCCATTACTGGGGTTTTGGTGCACAGAAAGTCAAAACGGGACCGTCACCACTGGGATCTCAGTTCCAACTGTAAAAGTCGTGCAAAGGGGTCTGCTCTTCAAATCCGAGTGTTGGACTGGTTTTTTAGTTCATGTGCGCATCAACGCCGATTACACCACTTGAGTGCACTGCATGGATGCGCCCCTTGCCTTCAGGGGCGAGGATGGGACCCACCGTCTGGTGCGGTGTTGATCCTCATAAGTTCCGGTGATGGCTTCCTCCACCTCTGAGCAGCAACCCCCCAAGCGACCGAGATTCTGGGTTGGTCCTTTGGTAGCCGGGGCTTGTTTTGCTTTGGGATATGGCATCACCCAACGCGTTGTTCTGATGCGGGCCGCCCTGCAGCAGCCCCAGCAGGAAGCATTTAGCCAGCAGGCCTTTCCTGGTGAGGCGCTCGAGGCTTTGAGGCGTCGCCACGGTGAGGACCAGGCGCTGACGGGAGATGTCGCGGCGCTTGAAGCCGTTGAAGCTGAAGAGCGCAAGCTCAAGCAGGCCATGGAGGAGGCTGAGGCGATCGCTGCCGAGGCTGAGCGTCGGGACGCCGAGCAGCAGACTGCTCTGATCGAGCCCGTTTTGGCTGAGCCCGCGTGGACGGCGACTCCTGTTGCAGCCCCTGCCCTGGAACGTCCAGCGCTCGATCAGGAGCTCCAGCAGCCAGCTGAAACGACCTTTGCTCCAGATCTTCAACCGTTCTTCGACGGGGAAGAGGAGTCGCCTCTGGATGTTCCAGACTTCAACCCTGATCTCAACATCGATGCCGCTGAGGAGCCCATCGCTGAACCTGAGTTCATGGAACCGTTGACCAGTGATGTCCAGGCGTTCCCTCCGCCACCAGTAACCCCACTCAGTCCTTAGATCGACCTCCCCGATAGCGTTTCGATCTGCCACAGTTTGCACATCGGCTAATCGTGATGACTCCTCCTGATGCCTTGCTGCGAGCAACCATCAACCGACTGGTTGCACGGGTCGGAGAAGGAGTGGCGGATGCCGCCGCTGGCGTCGCTGTTGCGGTTCAGGATGCTCCTGAACGAATCCGCCAGGAATGGGACTTATTTCAGGAAGAGGTGAAGGCTGAGGCCGAGCGTTTGCAGAACGAGAATGCTCCGCCGTCATCCCAGGCCCCCTCGCCTGAAGAGGATGCTCCTGACGACTCTTTGCAAGACCGGATTGATCGCTTAAGGGCCAAGGTGGCGGACCTCGACAACCGCTTGGAGGAGCACACTTGAGTCGTCTGGTGTCGTTAATGGCTCCATGGCGTCGCGCCATCCGCGCTTTGCGCATCTGGCGTGCTGTGGTGAAGCTGCTTGCGCTTCTTTGGTGGGATGGTCAGAGCTGGACCTATGCCGGTGGGATCACCCCGGAGCGCAGGGAACAGCGTCAGCAGCGACGGGCCCGTTGGCTGACGAGGGAACTGCTGGATCTGGGCTCTGCGTTCATCAAGCTTGGACAGTTGCTGTCGGCCCGCCCGGATGTGCTTCCAGCGGGTTGGGTGGCCGAGCTGGCTGATCTTCAGGACAAGGTTCCGGCTTTCCCCTTTGACCAGGCACAGTCCTTGTTGGAAGAAGAACTGGGTGCCCGTTGCGCCGAGATCATCGACCTTGATGAGGAGCCGCTTGGGGCTGCCTCCCTGGCCCAGGTGCACCGCGCCAGCTTGCGCAGCGGCAGGCAGGTGGTGCTCAAGATTCAGCGACCGGGCTTGGAATCGGTGTTTCGTCTCGATCTGGAGGTGATGCAGCAGGTTGCGGCGGTGCTTCAGCGCCATCCCCAGTGGGGGCGAGGTCGAGATTGGGTGGCGATTGCCCAGGAGTGCCGTCGTGTTCTTTTGAGAGAGCTGGATTTCCGCCTGGAGGCGCAGCACGCTGCACGTTTCCGCCAGCAGTTTCTCGATGAGCCCCGCATCCGAGTTCCAGGGGTCATCTGGGAGTTGAGCACACGCCGAGTGCTCTGTCTGGATTACTTACCTGGAATCAAGGTCAATGATCGTCCCGCCCTGATTCAGGCCGGAATCGATCCTGGAGAGGTCGCGGAGATCGGAGCAGCCAGTTACCTCCAGCAACTGGTGCGCTATGGCTTTTTCCACGCCGATCCCCACCCCGGCAATCTCGCCGTAGCCGCCGATGGGGCACTGATCTATTACGACTTCGGGATGATGGGCCAACTGTCTGAGCGTCTGCGCCAGAGGCTGGGAGCGATGGTTCGGGCTGCGGCGTCGAGGGACGCTGCAGCTCTCGTGGAGGAGATGCAGGCGGCGGGAGTGATCGCTGGAGATGTGGATGTGGGACCGGTCCGTCGCCTGGTGCGTCTGATGCTGCGTGATGCACTCACCCCTCCGTTCAGCTCCAACGTGATCGACAAGCTGTCCGGTGATCTCTACGAATTGGTATACGGCCAACCTTTCCGGTTGCCAGTGGAAATGATCTTCGTGATGCGCGCACTCTCCACGTTTGAGGGCGTGGGCCGCAGCCTCGATCCCGGCTTTAGTTTGGTGGGGATTGCCAAGCCCTATCTACTGCCCCTGATGACATCCAGTGGATCCGGTTCC
Organism: Synechococcus sp. WH 7805; assembly: GCF_000153285.1. Lineage (NCBI taxonomy): Bacteria > Bacillati > Cyanobacteriota > Cyanophyceae > Synechococcales > Synechococcaceae > Synechococcus > Synechococcus sp. WH 7805. The sequence goes on from NZ_CH724168.1 coordinate 1,873,281, forward strand.
AATGATCTGTTCAATGAGCTCGGCCGTCAGGTGGGGGCGTTGAGTTCCCGCGCTGTGGGAATTCCTCGGCGCCTGGATGAAAGCCTTGAGCGTCTGGAGCAGGGCGATCTGCAACTGCAGATCCGCATGGGGGAGTCCGACAGGCAGTTCCGTCGCATGGTGACGGCTCAACACTCCATCGGTCAGTCAGTTCTGCTTGGAGGGTTGGCCGTGGCCGCTGCATTGATGGGAGCAAGTTCTCGGCCCTTGTGGGCATTGCTGCCTCTGGGTGCAGCCGTTCCCGTTGGCATGGGTTGGCTGAAACTTCAGGTGAAGTTACGCAAGGACGCTCGGCTCGAGAGCCTGTCCTCAGCCCAGCGCTGAAGACAGGCTTCATCAGCGACTCAGGCCTTTCCGCGTGGCCCCTGACCAACGGCACCGGCATACACGGCCTGACTGCCCAGTTCGTCTTCAATGCGCAGGAGCTGGTTGTATTTGGCCACTCGCTCACTGCGGCTGAGAGAGCCCGTCTTGATCTGACCGGCGCGGGTGGCAACAGACAGATCGGCGATGGTGGTGTCTTCCGTTTCGCCACTGCGATGACTGATCACACTGGTGTAACCCGAGCGGCCGGCGAGATCGATCGCTTGCAGGGTTTCGGTGAGTGATCCGATTTGGTTCACTTTGATCAGGATCGAATTGGCGGTGCTGCTGTCGATGCCCTGTTGCAGTCGTTTGGTATTGGTCACGAACAGATCGTCCCCCACCAACTGCACCTTGGCGCCGAGGCGCTCGGTAAGCAGTTTCCAGCCCTCCCAGTCGTCTTCAGCAAGGCCATCTTCGATCGACACGATCGGGAACTTTTCAACAAGCTGCTCCAGCTGACCCACCATCTCCTCGCTGTTGAAGCTTCCGCCATCAAAGGCGTAGCGCCCATCGGCGAAGAACTCGGTGCTGGCCACATCCAGAGCCAGGGAGATTTGCTCTCCAGGTTTGTAACCGGCTTTCTCGATGGCCTCGACCAGGATTTCGCCGGCTTCCACGTTGCCCAGGTCTGGAGCAAAACCGCCTTCATCTCCCACCGAGGTGCTCATTCCCTTGTCATTGAGCAGTCCCTTGAGGGTATGGAACACCTCGGTTCCCATACGCAGGGCTTCGCGGAAACTGGGGGCACCATGGGGAACCAGCATGAATTCCTGGAAGTCCAGGCTGTTGGCTGCGTGAGCGCCCCCGTTGATCACGTTCATCAAGGGAACGGGCAGCAGGGTGGCCATCGGACCGCCCAGATAGCGGTAAAGGGGCAGTCCCAGACCGTTGGCTGCAGCGCGGGCATTGGCCATACTCACCGCAAGGATGGCGTTGGCACCCAGGGACGACTTGTTGTCGCTGCCATCAAGTTCCAGCATGGCGGCGTCCACGGCGGCCTGGTCCAGTGCTGATAGGCCGCAGAGCGCCGGAGCGATGCGCTCTTCAATGTGGTTCACGGCCTGAATGACGCCCTTGCCCATGTAGCGATCGCCGCCATCGCGCAGTTCATGGGCTTCATGGGCCCCTGTGCTGGCACCGCTGGGGACGATCGCCCTGCCGCTGGCACCGCCCTCCAGGAGAACTTCCGCCTCCACGGTTGGGTTGCCGCGGGAGTCGAGCACCTCACGGGCCACGATGGTATCGATGACGAGGTCGAGGGAATCGAACACGTGCGGTGAATCGAAGACTGGGGGGGATCCTATGGGGCGCCCTGCTCACTGCAACTGTGCCCTCCGGCACGAAAGGCAAGCGTCCCTGCACGCGCTTCCGCCAACCAAGGCAATGCACCATGCTGGTGAGGAGCCGCTAAACCTGTCGATGCGCATGCTGCACACCATGCTCCGGGTGGGCGATCTCGAGCGTTCTCTGGCCTTTTACACCGACGTTTTGGGCATGCGGTTGCTGAGGCGCAAGGACTATCCCGGCGGCCGCTTCACTCTTGCTTTCGTCGGTTATGGGGATGAGTCGGAGTCCACGGTCCTTGAGCTCACCCACAATTGGGATACAGCCGAGTACGACCTCGGCAGTGGCTATGGACATATCGCCTTGGGCGTGGACGACATCCAGGCAACCTGTGCGGGGATTGCGGGCCAGGGTGGTCGTGTCGTTCGCGAACCAGGCCCGATGAAGCACGGCAGCACCGTGATCGCCTTCGTGGAAGATCCCGATGGATACAAGATCGAGCTGATTGAGCTGTCGTCCCGTTCCACGTCTGCCTGAGCCACCGCTTGATGACTTCTGCATTCGAAGGCAACCCCCAGCCTCCAGCCAGCCTGACTGCCGAGCCTGAACGTTTCAGCGATCAGGCCTGGGATCTGTTGCTCAGCTCTCAGGATGTGGCGAGGCGTTGGCGCCACGGAGATCTCGATGTGGAGCATCTGCTCCAAGTGCTGTTCGTCGATCCTCGTTATCAGGCTGAGGTGGATGGCCTTTCTCTTCCCTGCGATCGTCTTCTTGATCAGCTCGAATCCTTTCTTGCCGAGCAACCCACCGCCCGGGGCCAGGATCTGTTTATCGGGGAAGATCTCGAACGGTTGTTGGAGTCAGCAGATCGTGTGCGGGGGCTTTGGGGCTCTCGCCTGATTGATCTGTCCCACTTGATGATTGCGATCGGTCGTGATCCGCGAATTGGTGAAGATCTTTTCTCCCGTTTCGGACTGACGCCGGATCGTCTGGAGGTTGAGCTGCGCAGGGCCCCGGACCCTGGCCCAGTGAAGATCCAATCCCCTTCAAAGGTGTCGTCATCTCAGGTTCCCTCCCCTCCTGTGCCGCCGCCTGCTCCTGCACCGTTGCCAGCGTCTGCCCAGACGACCGAAGCCATGCCTGAGCCGGTCTCTGCCGCTGAGGCAACAGCCCTTGAGCGGTTCGGCCGGGATCTCACAGCGGAAGCTGCCGACGGCAAGCTGGATCCAGTGGTGGGTCGGGATGCCGAGATCCGCAGCTTGATCAAGGTGCTCTCTCGCCGCGGCAAGAACAACCCTGTGCTGATCGGTGCTCCGGGTGTGGGAAAAACGGCGATTGCCGAATTGTTGGCCCAGCGCATGGTGGCCGGTGAGGTGCCTGAATCGCTTCAGGGTCTGCGGCTTGTGGCCCTCGATTCTGGGGCGCTGATCGCCGGTGCCAAGTTCCGTGGCCAATTTGAGGAGCGCCTGCGTGAGGTGTTGCAGGAGGTCAGTGATCCGGAAGCGGGAGTGGTGCTGTTTATTGATGAACTGCACACCGTGGTCAACAGTGACCGCAACAGTGCTGATGCCGGCAGCCTTCTCAAGCCTGCGCTGGCGCGGGGTGATCTGCGCTGTATTGCCGCCACGACCCCTGAGGATTATCGGCGCACCGTTGAGAAAGACCCTGCATTGAACAGGCGTTTTCAACAGGTGCCCATCGCGGAGCCTTCCATTGATCACAGCATCGAGATTCTCCGGGGGGTGAAGGAGCGCTATGAGCTGCACCACGGCGTCACGATCACGGATGACGCGGTGACAGCAGCTGCTCGGCTGGCCGACCGTTACATCAGCGATCGCTGTCTGCCCGACAAGGCGATCGATCTGATCGATGAGGCGGCTGCGCAGCTCAAGATGGATGTGACCTCCAAGCCTCAGGTGGTGGAGGACGCCGAGATGGAGCTGCGGCGGCTGGAGTTGTCGGTGCTTGCCGCAGAACAGGCCCCTGAGGCCGAACGCGTTCAACTGCAGCGTCAACGACTGGAGGCCACAACGCATTTGTCCCGCTTACGAGAGCGTTGGCAGGCTGAACGGGGGCAGCTGGAAGAGCTGCGCCAGCTGTTGCAAGAAGATGAGGATCTGCGCCATGCCATCGCCGAGGCCGAGCGCCAGGGAGATCTGGAAGAGGCTGCCCGTCTTCAATACGACCAGCTGCATCGACTCCAGCAGCGCCGCAATGACCTCGAGCAGTCCCTCAGTGATGCTCAGGCCACCGGCACCGCCCTGCTGCGGGAACAGGTGGAAGCCGCGGACATTGCCGATGTGGTGGCCCGCTGGACCGGGATCCCGGTCCAGCGACTGCTGGCTGGTGAGCGCCAGAAACTGCTGGAGCTGGATCAGCGTCTGCAGGAGCGGGTGATCGGGCAACCGGAGGCGGTGCAGGCTGTGGCTGCTGCGATCCGCAGGGCTCGTGCCGGGATGAAGGATCGGCGCCGGCCGGTGGGGTCCTTCCTTTTCCTGGGTCCGACCGGTGTAGGCAAGACCGAACTGGCGAAGGCCCTGTCGGGTCAACTCTTTGATGAGGAGGAGGCGATGGTGCGTCTCGACATGAGTGAATTCATGGAGCGCAACGCCGTGGCCCGCTTGCTTGGTGCCCCTCCTGGCTATGTGGGATACGAGGAGGGTGGTCAACTCACGGAGGCCGTGCGGCGTCGTCCTTATGCCTTACTGCTGCTTGATGAAGTGGAGAAGGCCCATCCGGATGTCTTCAATGTGCTCCTGCAGGTGCTGGATGACGGCCGGCTCAGTGATTCCCAGGGACGGACCGTTGATTTCCGCCACACGGTGGTGGTGATGACCAGCAATCTCGCCAGTCGGGCCATCCTCGAGGCTGCGCGCTCGGGTCGGGATTCAGAGGCTCAGGACGCATCCCCGTCATTGGATGCAGCGGTGGATGAAGCGCTCAGCAGCCACTTCCGGCCTGAATTTCTCAACCGCATCGATGAGGTGATTCGGTTTCGACCGCTTGATCAGCAAGATCTCAGCCGGATCGTGCGTCTGCAATTGGCGGATCTATCCAGTCTTCTTAGGGAGCAGGGACTGGACCTGCAGGTGGATGACGCGGTGATCGATGGTCTCGTGACCCTCGGCTACGAGCCTGAGTACGGTGCCAGGCCTCTGCGCCGCGTGCTCCGTCGCCGGTTGGAAAATCCCCTTGCGACGGAACTGCTAGGGGACCGTTTTAATGGTGCGCAAGTTGTGCATGTGCTGGCGGGAACCTCTGTTGCTGATCCTTTCCGTTTCGAGCCGGGATGAGCTTTAAAGGCGTCCGGTAGGATCTTTGTTTGCTGCCACGTGCCGTCTGAGCCTGCGTCAGCACTGGCCCAACGACACCGTGCCCAGCGACTCCGTGACAACGCCAACCTCCGAGGACACTGCAGCAGCCAAGTCACCGGTTCCATCCGGCTCTGATCAGCCGGAAAAGAAAGGTGGATTTTTTCCTGCGACCTACGAGGAGCTGAAGCTTGTTGTCTGGCCTAGCCGGCAGCAGTTGTTCAGTGAGTCGATCGCAGTGATTCTGATGGTGAGCCTGTCAGCGGCTGCCATCGCTGCGCTGAGTCGTTTTTACGGCTGGGCTGCCTCTCAGGTGTTCCGTTGATCGGCTGCTTCATGGCCCACGGCGACGATCCGTTTCGACGTTCTGTTCTTCTCATCCTGCCCCGTGTCTGATCTTGATCTCAGCCAGTCGGATACCAGTGAAGTACTGGATCTTCCGGCTCCGAATGATGGCGAGGAAGGAACTCTTGAGACTCCTGCCGTTCGCACCGGTATCGCCCGTTGGTACGCAGTTCAGGTGGCATCCAGTTGTGAGAAGAAGGTGAAAGCCACGCTGGAGCAGAGGGCCGTCACTCTCGGGGTGAGCAACAGGATTCTGGAAATCGAGATTCCGGAAACGCCTGCGGTGAAGGTCAAGAAGGACGGCAGCAGGCAGTCCACAGAGGAGAAGGTCTTCCCTGGCTATGTGCTGGTGCGCATGGTGCTCGACGAAGACACGATGATGGCTGTGCGCAGTACCCCGAATGTGATCAATTTCGTGGGTGCGGAAGATCGTCGTGCCACTGGCAAGGCCCGTGGTCACATCAAGCCTCGACCCCTCAGTCGTTCCGAGGTGGATCGCATCTTCAAGCGGGCGGCAGAGAAGAAAACCGTGGTCAAGGTTGATCTCACCGAGGGTGATCAGATCCTGGTGACAGCTGGTCCGTTCAAGGATTTCCAGGGCGAAGTGATTGAAGTATCCGGCGAGCGCAGCAAGCTCAAGGCCCTGCTGTCGATCTTCGGTCGGGAAACACCTGTGGAGCTCGAGTTTTCCCAGGTGAGCAAGCAGAACTGAGTCGTTGCGGCGGCCGTCTCCCTGCGGAGGGCGGCCCTAGGAGTGGTTTCCGCTCCGCCGCATCTGGCCCGAGGGTCAGGTGATCCGCAGATGTACAACTCCGTCCGCCGATGGCCAAGAAAGTCACAGCAGTCATCAAGCTGGCCCTTCAGGCCGGCAAAGCCAACCCCGCACCACCCGTAGGCCCTGCCCTCGGTCAGCACGGGGTCAACATCATGGCGTTTTGCAAGGAGTACAACGCCCGCACCCAGGACAAGGCCGGATTTGTGATCCCGGTGGAGATCTCGGTTTTCGAAGACCGCAGCTTCACCTTCATCACCAAGACGCCTCCCGCCTCGGTGCTGATCACCAAAGCCGCCGGGATCGACAAAGGATCCGGTGAGTCCGCCAAGGGGAATGTCGGCTCCATCAATCGCTCTCAGCTTGAGGAGATCGCCAAAACCAAACTGCCCGATCTCAACTGCACCAGCGTTGAGTCGGCCATGCGCATCATCGAAGGCACCGCCCGCAACATGGGCGTCGCCGTCACCGACTGACGCCCACGGCGCCAGTTCTCTCTGCTTCAACTGTCCTTTTTCGGGGGAGACCCAGCGGTCGCCTGCACCCCATATCTGCCATGCCTAAAACATCCAAACGCCTGGCCGGCCTCGTCAACAAGATCGAGGAACGGGCCTATGAACCGCTTGAAGCCATCAAGCTGGTCAAGGAGAACGCCACTGCCAAGTTCGACGAGACTGTTGAGGCGCACGCGCGTCTTGGGATTGACCCTAAGTACACCGACCAGCAGCTGCGCACCACGGTGGCATTGCCCCACGGCACTGGTCAGACCGTACGGATCGCGGTGATCACCAGGGGTGAAAAAGTTGCAGAGGCCAAGGCTGCCGGTGCAGAACTTGCCGGTGATGAGGACCTGGTGGAAACCATCAGCAAGGGCGAAATGAATTTCGACCTGCTGATCGCCACCCCCGACATGATGCCCAAAGTGGCCAAGTTGGGTCGAGTGCTCGGTCCTCGGGGTTTGATGCCGAATCCCAAGGCCGGAACGGTCACCACAGACCTCGCATCAGCGATTAACGAATTCAAGGCCGGCAAGCTGGAATTTCGTGCCGATCGCACAGGGATTGTGCATGTGCGCTTCGGTAAGGCCAGTTTTTCAGAGGTCAACCTGCTCGATAATCTCAAGACGCTTCAGGAGACCATCGACCGCAACAAGCCGAGTGGGGCCAAGGGGCGTTACTGGAAGAGCCTCTACGTGACGTCCACGATGGGCCCATCCGTCGAAGTGGATATTTCGGCACTCCAAGACATCAACAAAGATGCCTGATCAGGCGGTGATGTAATTTATTGGACTGGCATTTGCCAGTCCACGGGTACGTACCCGGCCTGAGACAGCAGGTTGCATCATCCGGTTCTTAGGAACAGGTCTGATTGCATAAGTCCTGCCGAGGCAAACGCGACGATTTTGCTCCCTTAGGGATTGGATCGACACGCGGCCTCGTCTTCCCATTCGGGAAGCACTGACCGGCCGCGTGCCCAGCTTGTTCCCCCGATCCGATCCAATTCCTATGGGCCGCACTCTGGAGAGCAAGCAACAGATCGTCGAAGAGCTCAAGCAGCTCCTCGGTGAGGCCGAAATGGCACTGGTCCTGGATTATCAGGGCCTCTCCATCAAGGAAATGTCTGATCTGCGGACCCGTCTGCAGGCAGCCAACGGTGTGTGCAAGGTGACCAAAAACACCTTGATGCGTCGTGCCATTGATGGTGACAGTGCTTGGTCAAACCTTGATTCCCTTCTCTCCGGCACCAACGCTTTTGTCCTTGTCAAAGGGGATGTGGGCGGTGCAGTGAAGGCCGTTCAGGCTTTCCAGAAGGACACCAAAAAATCTGAAACCAAGGGCGGCCTTTTCGAAGGCAAGCTCCTGTCTCAGGACGAGATCAAGGCCATTGGCGATCTTCCCTCCAAGGAAGCTCTCATGGCGCAGATCGCAGGTGCAATCAATGCCGTGGCCACCAAGGTGGCTGTCGGTATCAACGAGGTTCCCTCCGGTCTTGCTCGGGCGCTCAAGCAGCACGCCGAATCCGGCGAAGGCTGATCGTCTTCGACTCGACTGTTTCTCTGATCTGTTGCTGATTCCCATCCATGTCTGCAAAAACCGACGAAATCCTCGAATCACTGAAAACTCTCTCGCTGCTTGAGGCTTCCGAGCTTGTCAAGCAGATCGAGGAAGCTTTCGGTGTGTCCGCTGCCGCATCTGCTGGTGTGGTGATGGCGGCTCCTGGCGCCGCTGCTGGCGGTGGTGAGGCCGCTGAAGAGAAGACCGAATTTGATGTTGTGTTGGAGAGCTTTGAAGCTTCATCCAAGATCAAGGTCCTCAAGGCTGTGCGCGAGGCCACCGGCCTGGGTCTTGGTGATGCCAAGGCCATGGTCGAGGCAGCACCCAAGGCCATCAAAGAAGGCGTGTCCAAGGACGAAGCCGAGGCCCTCAAAAAGGCCATCGAAGAGGTGGGCGGAAAGGTCACTCTCAAGTGATCTCTTCGGGTTGGCGTCTTTCGGGATGCCAACCATCCATCACACTCAACCGACCCTTGGGTCGGTTTTTTTGTTGTCAAAAAAAAGAGCCCTGCCGAAGGCAGAGCTCTGAAGTGAAACGCGTTGCAGGAGTCTGTCCTTGTTTCGACCCTGAAGAGGCGCTTAGCACTCCTCACACTCACGCAAGATAAGAAGTGATCCTGGCACTGTCTTGCTTGGGGAGGGCGCTCTCTCAACTGTCCTCGCGTCACGGACGGAAGGGAATCACCTCCAGCCGGATCGGTCCCCGCGCTCCCTGCATCCTGCCTCCTGCTTGAGGTAAGCCTGGAGCGCTGGGCAGACTTGCCGAGAAGACGGGGCTACGACCACCTTGGGCCATGAGCGTCGGCATCGACTTGGAATTGGCGAAATAAACGTGGCTCAGGGTGCGGCCCTTGTAGGCCCGACGCTCCAGAGACCACCCTGGTGACAGGGTCAACTTCACAAATGCGTTTTTGTCCCTTTGAATCTGATTAGCCCGCGCCACGATCGTGCTCTCGCCACGATCGGGTTCCAGGGCCACAAGCACAAGTCTGTTGCCAGACTGCTCCAGCTTCAGGCGATAGCGCTTATCGGAATCAGCGCCTCCTGTGCGCAAGGAGTAACCGTTGCTATCGAGATAGCGGCTGCAGATTCCGCTGAAGTTGAACTCATTCAAGGAGGGTTTGATCAGACCGTCCTCGCGTTCTTCCCAGCACAAGGGACGGGCCTTGATCTGCTCCAGCACCAGTAGTTTCCAGCGGCTGTTCCCTACGGCCTGGGCCAGGATCGCGAAGCGCTCCTGCTTCAAGGGGCTGCTGTCGAACAAGGCTCGGGTCAAGCCGGGACCTCCTGCACCCAGACCGATCAGCCCCAGGGCGGTTGCCGCCATGGCAGTCCAGCGGAAGTAGGTTCGGCTCATGGCCCAGACCTCCTGGGTGTTCAAGAACCGTGTTCTACCGAACACAGGGTGGGGTGACAAATGGCTGATGGCGATCGCAGAGGACGGGTTGTCGCAGCGGCCACCGACGGAGCCTGCAGCGGCAACCCGGGTCCGGGAGGCTGGGGTGCGTTGATTCGTTTTGAAGACGGCAGTGTGGAGGAATTTGGTGGGGCTGAGCCAGCCACCACCAACAACCGTATGGAGCTGCAGGCCGCCCTCGCTGTTCTGGAGCGCTTGGCGGGGCTGCCGCGCCATCCCGATCTCACCTTGCGGACCGACAGCAAATATCTGATCGATGGGCTTGGGTCCTGGATGGCCGGATGGAAGCGCAAAGGCTGGAAGACGGCGGCCGGTAAGCCCGTGCTCAACCAAGACCTTTGGCAGGCCCTGGATGCAGCACGCCTGCCCGATGTGCCGCTCACGTATGTGAAGGGACATAGCGGTGATCCCGATAACGACCGGGTGGATGCCATCGCTGTGGCTTACTCGAAGGGGGGAAGCCCCCCGCTGCGTGCTGCTGCGCAGAGCCAATCCCTGGATCCGGCACCGGAGCCCCTGCGCACGTTGCTTACGCGCCTGGAGCTGGCGGATCGGTTGGCCAGCGGTGGTTTCACGCTCACGGCCGTCGAGCTCGCTCAGTTGGTGGAACAACCCCTCACCAATTTGCTGGAACGCCAGCAGCCGTGGCGTTGGCGCGACTGGATGGTGGAACCGATCAAAGGCGATCGCTGGCGTTTGCGGCGTGCCGAGGCAGGATCGAGATAGAAGCAGGAAACCAGATGGCCCAGTCGTCATCGTCCGGGGCGTTGTCCACCGCAGGTTTCTATCGCCGCTGGCTGGGCCCTGTGCTTGCCAACGATGAGGGCCTTGATGCCGAACAGCTCAGTCGTGCGGCCCTGCAGGCTCTCGCCCAGCTCAGCCTCAGGCGTCGATGGCCAGGGGTCTCGGGAGTACTGGAGGGGATCAGTACAGAGCTTCAACGCAAAGATTTGCGCCTGGAACAGGTGCTGTTCGGCTGCCGCTTCAGCAATCCAGTGGGTCTGGCGGCTGGTTTCGACAAGAACGGTGTTGCCGCCGGGGTGTGGGATCGCTTCGGGTTTGGCTTTGCAGAAGTGGGAACCGTCACCTGGCACGGGCAACCAGGCAATCCGCGGCCGCGGCTGTTCCGGCTGGCCCAGGAGCGGGCCGCTTTGAATCGCATGGGATTCAACAATGGTGGTGCTGAGGTGCTGCGCCGCACCCTGTTGCGTCAAGCTCTGCCGGCCCGCGGTCAGCGCCCCGCGGTGCTGGGGATCAATTTCGGCAAGTCCAAAATCACGCCCCTCGATCAGGCTGCCGACGACTATGCGTCGTCGTTGGAGCTGCTGGCACCCCAGGCGGATTACGCCGTGATCAATGTCAGTTCTCCGAATACCCCAGGCCTGAGGGATTTGCAGGACGCCTCGCAACTACGGCGCCTGGTGGAGCGTCTGCGCCGTTTGGCCGGCTGCCCGCCCCTGCTTGTGAAGATCGCCCCCGATCTGGAGGATGACGCCATTGATGGTCTGGCTCGCCTTGCCTATGAGGAGGGACTTGCGGGGGTGATCGCCGTGAACACGAGCCTGGATCGTCTCGGTCTGGAGCAGCGTGTGCTCGCTCAGACCGGGCGCTCCCTGGCGGAGGAGGCTGGTGGCCTCAGCGGCGATCCCTTGCGTCGACGGGCTTTGGAAGTGTTGCGGCGGCTACGCGCCACCGCTGGACCCGCGCTTCCCCTGGTCGGTGTGGGTGGAATCAGCACGCCGGAAGCGGCCTGGGAGCGGATCACGGCTGGTGCGTCCCTGGTCCAGCTGTACACGGGTTGGATTTATGAAGGCCCCGATCTGGTGCCCCGGGTTTTGGATGGACTGCTGCTGCAGCTGGACCGCCATGGATTCCGCCACATCAGTGAGGCTGTGGGGAGCGGCGCCCCTTGGCGCTAGCCGATACCCTTCCGGCAGATCGTTAATGACGCCAGTGGGGGGGACGTAGTGCTGGCAGGACTGAGCGATCGCTTTCCTGCCCTTGTGGGCTGGATGCGTCAGGTCCAGGCCCTGCTGGATCCCGTGCGGGTCGTGCTGGCTCCATCTGACGATGCCCTCACACTCACCTGGAGCTTGCAGGGAGAGCAGCAAGTCACCAGCGTCCCGCTTCCCCAGGATCTCGTACGCGCAGGGGTTCCCTTGCAGCGCGAGGTGCTGGGTGACACCCTGGCTGATCTGCTGCTGGATCAGGGATTGGTGGCAGCCCAGGTGGAGGTGGAGTTGCTACTGCCCCTGCCGTGCTGCCAGTGGCGGCTGCTTCAGGGAGTGGCGGCGGCCACGCTCAGCAACGGTGATGATCTGCGGGCGCTTGGCCCAGATCTGGGTTGGTCTTTTTCGCTGCAGGAGAGTTACCTGGACCTGCTGCCTGACGCCAGCACGGAGTCAGTGATGGTGGTGGGTATGGAGCGCTTGGTGCTGCAGGCCTGGCTGGACACCTTGGCCTCGGCCGATCTCAGCGTGCGCCGGGCTGAATGGCTGCTTTGTGCCGCCTGGAGGGGGCTGGCATGTTCGCAAGAGCTAGACCTGCAGCAACGTTTGATCTGGTTGGTGGAGCAGGGCGGCAGCTGGCGTCTCCTGCTGCTGGAGCGTGGATGGCCTGAGTTGGATGTTGTCCTGGAGGCCAGGGATCTGGCGGCCTTGCGCGTGGAAGTGCTGGGGTTGGTTGATGCCTGGATGAAGCAGGCCAGTGCTGATGGGCCTGCAGCCATGGCCCTTCCGGGCTGGTATGTGACTGCCGACGCTTCGTGGAGAGGCTGCTGGGGAGACAGCCATGACTCGCTCAAGCTGGGGCCATTGCTTGGGGATGCCGAAATTTCCCTGGTGGGGCTGGCGCTGATGGCGCCAGCGGAGGTGCCGTCATGAGCCTCCAGCAGCAGCGTTTGCCAGATCTGTTGCGCGAACGGCGCCTGGAGTTTGGTCTCCACCAGGACTCCCCACCGTTGATGCCCAAGGGGCCTCTGTTGCTGCGGGGTGCGTTGTTGGGGGGGGCGGCCGTTGGTTTGGCGTTGGTTTCTGTGGTGGCCCTGGGATGGATTGAGTCCAGTCAGCGGCGAGAGCTGGAGACGCTGCTGCCTTTTGAAACTCAGGTCCGCTCGCTTGAAGGCCAGATCAAGAGCAACAAAAGCAAGATCTCCTCTCTGAAAAAAGACACGCTTCAGATCGCGGAGCAACTCGTGGCGGTCCCCGCAGGATCGCCCTTATTGGAGCAGTTGCGGCGTGTCACTCCTGCCGGCATCCAGCTGGAGGACGTGTCGGTTCAAAACGACCGGATCAAGATTTCTGGCAAGGCTGCCGTGGGAACCACTCCGGGGCCTCTGGAGCGCATCAATGCTCTGGCCATCACCTTGGCGCGCCTGCCCATCTCCAAGCCGGACGGTGTGAAGGTGCTCAAGCTCACCCGTGATGATGGTGACACCCCGGTGGTGAACTTCAGTCTCGACTGGGGGCTTGATCCCAAAGCGGGACCGTCGATCAAGCAGTTGGAGGCTCTGGGGGCCGATGGACTGGCAGAGCGCTACCGGCTGCTCGAGCAGCAGGGGGTGCCGTTGTGACCAATCTCAGCCCGGATCAATCGGTCTGGCGCCGTCGGTTCAGCCGGGGGCGGATCCTGGTGGGTGTGCCTGCGGCCTTCGGGGTGGTGCTGGCTGGGGCGCTGTTGACCGGGATGGCTTGGCCGCGGCTGGGGGTGATCGAGGAACAGCGCCAACGAATGGACGACTTGAAGGCCAAAGAGGCGTCCCTGCCCCAGCTGAAGCTTCAGCGCACCAAAACCCAGGTGGATTTGAAACAAGCGCAGCAGCAGCAGAGCTTGCTCATTGAACTGGTGGCTGGTCGGGGAGAGATCGACACGTTTCTGGCTCGGCTCAGCCGCGAGTCGGCTGCCACCGGCGTCGCAATCACGCTCTATGAGCCTGTGGCTGCAGTGTCTGCGGATGCCCCATCGGCGGCAACGAACAAAGCCTCCACACCAGGGAACACCCAGGGGAAAGGCAACAAGCAGGCGGCTCCCAAGGACCCCCTTGCCAAGCTCGGGTATCAGAAAACGGCGGTTCTGCTTCAGGCGGAGGGCCCTTATCCCGGCTTGCTCTCCTTTCTGAGGCGGATGGAGCAGTTGGAGTTGCTGGTTCAGCCCAGCGATCTGGAACTCGTAGCGCTTGACGATGCTTCGCAAGCGTCTGATGCAGACGATCAACAACCTGCCGCACCACCACGCACCCGGCTGAAGCTGAAGCTGACGTTCTTCGACAAAACCACTGAACCGGTTGAGCCAAAGGCGAAATCAGCGCCCTCCTGAACTCCTGGTGAGTTCTCGTTGTTGAGGGCTGGTTGGCAGGAGATTCGATCGATACCATCCGCCCATGGTGTGTGGCATTTCAGCCCGGGTATGCGATTTTCTCCTTCCCGGTTGACGGCCCTCGTGTTGATGGCTGGCCTCTCGGCTGCCGATGTGGGGGGACTCGATGGGTTGATGAAGAATGTCTCCCGTCAGGTTCAGGCGCAGGGTGCCCTGGCGTTGCGCATCCGCCGTGGCCCAAGCGGTGTGGAGGTGGTGGTTGAGGGTGTTGGTGCCCAGCCGGTGCTGCAGCAGCGCCTCAACGGCGGGGTGTGGGAGGGGCGTCTACAGACCCAGGGTCAGCCGGGGGTGCGCAATGGTGGCCAGCAACTGGCCGATCCAGGCGCGAGCCTGGCCAAGGTGGCGATCAGTGGGTCGGGGCAGACCTACCAATTGGAAGTGGTGCCGGTGCCGGGGCAGACGCTGCAGGAACCGGTGGTGAGTGCGGATGGCAGAAATCTGATTCTTCAGTTCAACGGTCTGACCACAGCGCCCACCCTGCAGACGGGGCGCCTGGATCTGAACACCCCGGGCAGTGTGCCCCAGGCGCGTTACGCCCCACCCCTGCGCCCCCGTGCTGTTGCCCCACCGCTGGGCGATATGGCCGTGGGCACGATGGTGCTGCAGAACCGCAGCTTCGTGAATGTGAGTGGACCGCCGGTGACGCTCACTTTGAATAATGCCCCGGCGAAAGATGCCTTGATGGCATTGGCGCGCTTAGGGGGGTATGGGTTTGTGTATGTGGGGGATAACTCGGCAGCCAGTGGTTCAGAGGAGCCGTCGTCGGTAGCCCCGGTGTCGATGGCGTTCCAGAACGAGAGTTATGCCCGTGCCCTGAATGGTGTGCTGCTGGCTTCAGGTTTGCAAGGCAAGTTGGACGGCCGCACGTTGCTGGTGGGAAAATCAGCTGCGTCTAAAACTTTTGGGCCGCAGATTTCCAAGGTGATTCGGTTGAATCAGGTAAAAGCTCAATCAGCTGCGCAATATCTGGGTAATCTCGGTGCCACGTATAACCGCGCGAACTCGATCACGACAACGAGAGGTGAACCTGCTTCAGTCGGGACAGCGCAGCTCAGTAATTCCACATCTCAGCAATCCTCCACAACCCTCTTGAGCGAGAGTTTCGGGTCGTCGTCTGGACCCTTGCGCGGCTTGGTGGTGACCATTGATTTAAGGCTGCAGACGGTGACCTTGGTGGGTGATTCTCAGTTGGTTGCTGTTGCCGAGGGGTATCTCAAGCAAATCGATCTTCGGCAACGACAGGTGGCTTTAAGCGTGCGCATTCTTGATATTGCTTTGGATAATGATTCTCAGATCAGTAATAGTTTTGCTTTCCGCTCTGGCAACGCTTTTATCGTCAGCGATCAAGGTCAATTGCTTGCAAATTTTGGTGCATTCAAGCCGCCTAGTAGTCCACAAGGTGGTCTTCCTGGGCAATTTGGTGCAGCGGAAGGTACGACGCCCTTGTCTGGGACCGGGGCGTTGCGGGAAGAGAATGCCTTTTTGGATCAGCCCCAAGCTCCCTTCCCTTTCCCAGGTTCACCAACTGTGCCCGGTGGTACTTTTCGGCCTGGGTTTGGAACCAATCAAAATCCGCTTCAGCCTGGTGTGAGTGAGGTTGATGAAGAGGGTAAGATTACTTTTGAGTCTCCCACGCGATTTCAGTATCCAGCTAATCAATTTTTTGATTTTCTGAGAGCTCAGATTCAATCATCTTCGACCAAGGTTTTAGCAAGTCCCACGTTGATTATTCAAGAAGGGGATGATGAAAGTCTTGGGTCCGATGATAGGTCGATTTCTTCTGACGGAAAGGTTGGCCGATCACGCTCCAATGAGGCGCTTGTGTCTGTTGGGACGAGATTGGTGACATCTTATCGGGTTAGGCAGGATGATAATGCGAATATTTTTTGCGAGCCAGTCTTCAAAAATGCCGGCCTTACTTTTGGCGCGCGGGTTGATAGAATAGATGACAATGGCTTTGTTACTTTTTCTTTGTCCCCGGAGGTTTCTGCTGAGACAGGTATACGAGTCATTGAGAATTGTGGGAACATAAGTCTTATCAACAGTCGGGAGCTTGATACCGGCAAGATTCGAGTCCGTGATGGTCAGACTCTTGTTTTGACCGGCGTTATTCAAGATTCAGATGTCCAGGCAGTGACCAAGTGGCCCATCCTTGGCGACATCCCTTTCATTGGGCAATTTTTCAGGAGCTCCGGTGGTAGTCGCACCAAGCGAGAGCTCGTCATTCTCGTGACTCCACGCATCATTGATGACACGCAAGGGGGTAATTATGGATATGGATACCGGCCGAGCCTCCCGGCCGCACGGCAGGTCATGAGCGGCTCCTGAGCGGGCGCTTTTAGAACCCCAGTCCTAGTGGGACCAAGGCTTTGGCTGCAATCGGCGCCAGCATGCGCAAGCTGGCCATCGCACCCTGGAGGAACTGGCCGCCCATCCCCTTCCCTTCGTTCGGTGCATCGCTCTCAAAGCGACGCTTGCTCACTGAATCGGCAGCGGACGTCAGCTTGGTGGCCCAGGCTCCTGCTCCAAGCTTTTGATAAAGGGCTGCTGAATAGCGAAAATCAGCAGCCGCAAGCTCATCTTTGGCTTGTTCGCTACGGCTGATGCCTCGGGCCACCCAGCTCAAGGGTTCCTCAGGATTGCTGCGGATCGCATCGCTGAACAGTTGTTCCGCTTCAGACCAGTGACCAGCTTGGAAGGCTTCCACACCGGCGTTGTGAAGCGCAGCATGGCTGCGAGAACCGTTGGAAATCCCCTTCGCTCCTTGCCAGTGGGCCTCTTCCAACGCGTTTGGGCTCAATGTGGCTCCAGCCAGATCGGCATCCCGTAAGTCCGTGCCGTACAGCCGGCTGCCGGTGAGGTCGGCCCCGCGCAGGGAGGCACCGCGCAGGCTGGTGAAACTCAGATCTGCATTTCTGAGGTCGGCCCCATCCAGTTGGGCCTGGCCCAGGTTGGCGCGCATCAATTTGGCGTCGCGCAGGTTGGCGTCGCGCAAATCAGCGTGCACGAGATCGGCATCGGCGAGGCGGCAGCCCTCACAACTGCGCTCGTGCAGCACTTTGATCAGGGACTCATTGATCAGGGACTCATTGGCGTGTGCTTCCGCATGGACCACCAGCGCGGTGCCAAGCATCAGGCCCCAAGGTGCCCAGCGAAGTCGGCAGGTGGATCGAGGCATCACGCGGGCTCAGCGAGCTCCCGGGTTGTATCGGTGTCTGCACCCGTCGTCGAGTCTTGCTGGGCAGGATGGATCTGTGTATTCGGAAGTCGCTTTGGGCTCCAGACCACCGACCCATGGCGGCAATCTCAGTCAGGAAGCCGCTCGGATGGGCCTGAAGCCTGGGCAATTGCTGGATGCCAGCGCCTCCCTGGTTCCGTTTCGGCCTCCATCTCTTCTGCTTAGGGCTCTGGAACGAGGCATCCGTGGTGGTGCCTTGCGTGATTATCCAGACCGCAGCCAGAACGAGCTGCGAGGGGCCATTGCGGCCTGGCATGGGATTGATGCTGACGCGGTGCTGCCTGGCAATGGCGCTGCCGAGCTGTTCACCTGGGCGGCCCGTGATGCGGCGGCGTGTGGTCTCAGTGGCTTGCTGGAACCAGGATTTGCTGACTATCGCCGAGCTCTGGCCTGTTGGGGTGGTGAGGTTCAGGGCCTGCCTATGGACCTGAGCTGGTCCGGCCAGGGGGCCGAGCCTTGGCCGGTGCTGATGGATCAGCACGCCCAGGCTCAGGTGCTTTGGATCACCAATCCCCACAACCCCACAGGGCAGCTCTGGAGCCGCGCGTCCCTGGAGCCGCTCTTGGGTCGTCATCGCCTGGTGATCTGCGATGAAGCTTTCCTGCCCCTGGTGCCCGAGGGTGAACGGCAGACGTTGATACCGCTCGTAGCCGAATACCCCAACCTGGTGGTGATCCGCAGCCTCACCAAGCTGTTCGCGGTGGCGGGGTTGCGACTGGGTTATGCCATCGCTGCGCCTGAGCGGTTGCAGCAGTGGAGCCAGTGGCGCGATCCCTGGCCGGTGAATGGTTTGGCGCTCGCCGCTGGCACCGCTGTGATGGCCGACCAACAAGGCTTAGCCCGTTGGCAGCAGCGCGTGCAGCATTGGGTGCTCAAAGAGGGTGCCTGGTTGCAGCACCAGCTGCGCCAGCTCTCTGGCCTCAACCCACGCCCCTCCAGCGCCAACTATCTGCTTGTGCAGGGCCAAGCGTCATTGCTGGCGTTGCGCGAACAGGTGGCCCAGCGTGGCGTGCTGCTGCGCGATTGCCGTTCCTTCGAAGGCCTGGGGGAGCGCTGGCTGAGAATTGGTCTTCAGGATCGCCGCGGCAATCGCCGGATCCTGCAGGCGCTGCGCGGTGCTCTGCGGCATCAGCCCTTGGCGTGAGTCACCTCACCAGCCCCTGCAGCAACGAGGCCAGCTGCTGATCAGCATCCGCCTCCGCCAGGGTGCGCATCGCTTTGGCCATCGACACCAGCGGATCAGCGGCTGAATCACAACCTCGCAGTCTCGGTCCGAGTAACCGCCAGAGGGTCTGGCGCAGAGCTGTGTCGGCGGGAGTGTGTTGATGCACGATCACCGCAGCCCCCAGGGCTGCGGCGCAGGCGGCGTTGGCATCCTGATGGCGATCCGCGGCCTGGGGAAACGGCACCAGCACGCTCGGTGTGCCGCTGACGGCGAGCTCACTCAAGCTGCCTGCCCCGGCGCGGCTGATGGCCAGATCGGCATGCTGCAGCAGCGCTGGAATGTCATCACTGAAGGGTCGTTCGGCGAGCCTGGGATGTTCGATGCTGTTCACATCGGGATCGTTGCTGCCGGTGAGATGCACCACCCGGCAGCCTTCGCTCAGCAGCACGGGCAGCAGGGGGCGCACCATTCGGTTCAGCCCCAGCGCGCCTTGGCTGCCGCCCATCACCACCAGCAGCGGACCCGGCCCCTGGGGCACCCAGTCAGGCAGTGTCTGGGTCTGGAGAAAGCTGCTGCGCACAGGCGTTCCCGTCACGATTGCTTCGCAGCCGGGGATGCGCCTGGCGGCGGCTGGCAGACCGATGGCCACCTGGGTGCAGGCGCGTCCCAGCAGCCGGGTCACCCGGCCGGGGATGGCATTGGATTCATGCAGCACCACCGGAACGCCGCTCCAGCGGGCGCCGAGGATGGCAGGGGCGGCGATGTAGCCCCCCGTTGTGAACACCACGTCGATGCCGTTGCGTCGAATCAGCCTGCGAACGTCGCCACTGGCCGCCAGCAGGCGGAGCAGCTGAATCACTTTCTTCAAGCCCCGCCCCTGCAAGCCGCCAGCCTTCACCGTGGTGAGCGGGTAGCGCTCGGGAACAAGGGTGGTTTCGAGCCGATCCGGTACCCCGAGCCAGCGCACGGTCCAGCCGTCCGGAAGTGCATCCGCAACCGATAAAGCCGGAAAAAGGTGTCCGCCGGTGCCGCTGGCGGCGATCAGAAGCCGGGGCATGAAGGGCGGATCGTAAAAACGGGGCCTAACTTAAATGGATTCCAGAGGCAACTTCATGGTCCCGTTCCTGCGTGTCGCAATGGCGTCATGGATGTGCGGGACGGCGCTGTTCACTGCGCTGCCGCTGCGGGCTCAGACGGGAGCCGATCTCAGCAGCCGTCTGCAGCAGGCACTCAATGCCGACGACAGCAGCAAGCAACTGGAGGCGTTGATGGTTCCAGAGCAGGCAACAGCCCTCGCTGATCGCTTCCGCCGCTTCAGTGCCAGGTTCCCTGAAACCCGTTGGGCGGTCAGGGCAGGCCAGCCTTTAGACGATGGCCGCCAGACCGTGGAATTTGCCGTGAGCGGCACCCGCCAGCAGGACGGACTGAGTTATTCCTTTCAGGCCCAACAAACGGTTGCTCTCGCTTTGGAGAATGGACTGATCGCCGATCAGGAGATCCTCAGCGATCAATCTGTGCTCACCAGTGCCAGCAAGCCACTGCCGATCTCACTGCTGATCCCAGACACGGTGCTCACCGGCAGCCGTTACGACGTGGATGTGGTGGTGGATCAACCCCTCGGCAAGTCGTTGCTGGCCGGAGGACTGATCTCCGTGACGCCGCAGCAAGCGTTGGAGCAGCAAAGCCCCGACATCCAGTTGGAACCGTTGGGTGGCGGCGGTTTGTTTAAGTCTGTGCAGGCTCCTTTTCAACCGGGATCCCAAGTCTGGGCTGCTCTGCTGGTGCATCCCGATGGCCTTGTCACGGTGAGCAAGCGGGTGCAAGTGGTCGACGATCGCAGAAAGCTCAAGCCCTGACATCACACCCTGGGCAGATGTCTGCGCAGAGCTGAGACATCAGCGTCACCCAGGCCTGCGTCCATCAGGGTCTGTTCCTGAGCCTGCACAGCCTGGGTGATCGGTAGGTCCAGACCTGCCTCGGCTGCGGCGTGAAGAGCGATGCCCAGATCCTTGTGATGGAGCGCCAGCTTGAAGCCGAGGGGATAGTGATCGATGAGCATGGCGTTGGATCGGTGCTCGAGGGCCCAGGATCCGGCGGCGCCGTTCCGGAGAGCATCCACCACTTGCTGCATCGGCAGCTGCAGGTGCTGCCCGAGGGCGATGGCTTCTGCCACGGCGGCATAGCTACCGGCCACCAGCACCTGGTTCACTGCTTTCACTTGTTGGCCGCTGCCAACAGCGCCGAAGTGGTGAATCGAGCCACCGATCGTCTCCAGTACTGGCATGGCGCGATCCAGATCGGCGTCGCTGCCGCCACAGAGCACGGTGAGCGTGCCGGCTTTGGCTCCTTCCGTTCCTCCGGTGACGGGGGTGTCGAGATAGCTCACACCTTGGTGCGCCAGGCGTTGTGCCATGCGCTGGGATGTGGAAGGGCTGATGGTGGAGCAGTCGATCACCAGGCTCCCTTCCACGAGTGCAGGCCCGGCACCGTTTTCGCCCCAGAGCACAGCCTCCACGGCAGCGTCATCACTGACGCAGAGCATGAGCGCCTGGCAGCCCTGAACAGCATCAGCGGGGGACGCGCAGCAGAGGGTCGCTGTGGCTGGGTCCCCTTGATGCAGGCTTGGATCATTTTCGCTGAAACGGCTGCGGGTGTGCACTTGCAGGTGATAGCCGGCACGGTGCAGGTTGGCGGCCATCGGTAGGCCAAGGGCGCCCAGGCCTACAAAGGCGAGTCGACTGGGAGCTTTGAGATCAGATCCGGTCATGGTTCACGCCCATTGCAGTCAGATCCTGGCGAACCGGCCAACACCCGCCGGGTTGGGAACGCATCAGGCGGCGTCGGAATGTCGGGGGTGATCCCAGGAGTGCAGAGTTTGGGCGCCATTAGCCGTTTTCTTGTTGCCATGACTTGTGTCCCTGATCAGGGTTAGGGGTTAGATCAAAGACAACTGAATGCGTATTCGTGCTCTGGCACTGACGGGGGTGATGGCTCTGGCCTCCGGGCTTTCCTCTTGCGCCAGTGGACCTGGCACTCCCCTGGAGTCCAAGGCCGCGGCATCGGCGGTAATCGAGGACTCACAGTGTGCCAGTGGCAACCGCGCTTACTTCGGTGACACCCACCTCCATACGGCGTTGTCGCCTGACGCCGGTCTGGCGGGGACGAAGCTGGGGCTGGAGGGGGCCTATCGCTTTGCCAAGGGTGAGACGGTCACCAGCAATTCCGGTCAGAAGGCGGCTTTAAAGCGACCGCTCGACTTTCTTGTGGTGGCAGACCATGCCGAAAACCTCGGCCTTGCTCAGGGCTTGGCGGACTCCGACCCTGAACTGCTCAAGTCGTCTCTCGGCCAGCAGCTCAACGAGATGCTCAAAGCTGGCCAGGGCCGCGAGGCTTTCTATCTGCTGGTGCAAAAGATGGCCAAGGGATCGGAAGCGAAGATCTCCAACGAGTCCTTCATGCAAAACGTCTGGAAATACAACACCGAGGTGGCGGAGCGGTTTAATGATCCCGGCAAGTTCACAGCGCTGATCGGCTACGAGTGGACGAGTCAGCCCGGCGGCGGCAATCTCCACCGTGTTGTTGTCTTCCGCGACAACAAAGCACTGGCGGATCAGATCCTGCCGTTCTCCAATTTCGATTCCGAGAACGTGGAGGATCTCTGGCGCTTCATGAACTTCTACGAGGAGAAAACTGGTGGGCGGGTGTTGGCCATCCCTCACAACGGCAACCTCTCAAGCGGCACGATGTTTCTGCCGCGGCACCAAAAAACTGGCGAACCGATTGATGCCGACTACGCCCGCATGCGCCATCGCTTTGAGCCTCTGGTGGAGGTGACGCAGGCCAAGGGCACCGGTGAAACCCATCCGATGCTTTCGCCGGAAGATGAATTCGCCGGGTTCAACATTGTTGATAACTCCAATCTCGGCGGGATCAAGCCCACGACGCCGGACATGCTCCCCTACGAGTACACCCGTGCCGCTCTGCGTCGGGGCCTTCAGCTGGAGCAGCAACTCGGTGTGAACCCGTTCAAATTTGGTTTGATCGGCTCCACCGACTCCCACTCCAGCCTTCCCTCCACAGCGGAAGACAACTGGTGGGGCAAGTCCCCGGCGCTTGAGCCCAGCCCTGAACGCTGGAAGGATGTGCTGATCAAGTCGTCGAAAGATCCGTCCCTTGACCTCACGGCGCTTCAGCTCGGTGCATCCGGTTTGGCGGGGGTGTGGGCTTCGGGCAACACCCGCACGGCGCTCTGGGATGCCATGAACCGTAAGGAGGTGTTCGGCACCAGCGGCACCCGGCTCACCGTCCGTGTGTACGGCGGTTACGACTACACCGGTGATGAGTTCGAGGCGGCGGACTGGGCCAAGCGGGTCTGTGCCAAGGGTGTGCCGATGGGTGGCGATCTGATGGCGGCCAGCGAGGGGCAGATTCCCTCCTTGCTGGTGCAGGCCCGGAAAGATCCGGATGGCGCCAATCTCGATCGGATTCAGGTGGTCAAGGGTTGGCTGGATGCCGATGGTGAAACCCAAGAACAGGTGTTCGATGTTTCCTGGAGTGATCCGGATCAGCGCAAGCCTCGTGCCGATGGCAAGGTGCCATCCGTTGGCTCGAGCGTGAACGAGCGTGAGGCCACCTACACCAACACCATTGGCGCTCCCACCTTGACCGGGTATTGGAAGGATCCAGCTTTTGACCCCACGCAAAAGGCCTTCTATTACGTCCGTGTCCTGGAGATCCCCACGCCGACCTGGCTCGCCTATGACCGCAAGAACTACAACCTGTACGACGAGATGCCTGCAACGGCTCCCTACACCAGTCAGGAGCGGGCTTACACCAGCCCGATTTGGTACAACCCCTCCTGATGGGTTGGTCTCATCGATTGCGCACGCTGGTTCAGGAACCGATCGTTCCTTTTCTGATCATCGGTGCTGGCCTGTTTGGCCTGCAGGGAGTCTTGGATGCCATGGCTCCCAAGGGGGACAGGGAGATCGTCGTCAGCAACGACCAGGCGGTGGCGATGGTGCAGACGTTCGCCCGCACCTGGCAACGCCCCCCCTCGCAGCAGGAGTTGGAGCGCTTGTTCGATGAACACGTGCGCACGGAAGTCTTCGTGCGTGAGGCGATGGCCCTGGGGTTGGATCGCAACGACACGATCGTGCGTCGCCGTTTGCGCCAGAAAATGGAATTTGTCAGCCATGGCGAGCAGCCACTGACACCCCCCAGCGATCAGCAACTGCAGGCGCATCTCGAGGCCCACCCGGAACGTTTCATGAGCGAGCCTCGCTTCAGCTTTCAGCAGGTGTTCCTCGATCCCTCCAGGCGGGGTGAGCGGCTGAATCGTGATGCCGAGGCGTTGGTGGTTGAGCTCAATCAGGCTGATGCCGCAGCTGATCCGTCCTCCTTGGGGGATCCCCTGGCGATGGCCTCAGCGAGTTGGCAAGGCGAGCGCCGTAGCGAATTACTGGCGCAGTTCGGCACTACCTTCACCGACGCTCTGCAGCAACAGCCTCAGGGCCGCTGGGTCGGTCCGATCAGTTCGGCCTACGGCATGCATCTGGTGCGTGTGTCGTCCATCACCCCCGGTGAGCTTCCGCCTCTGGATCAGGTGCGCGAGGGCGTCTTGCGTGACTGGCAAGACGTGCAGCGGCAAAACCATCAAGAGAGCTATTACCGCAATCTGCTGGCTCGATACAGCGTGCGTTTGCCCCAGTTCTGACCGTGGTGCGTCGTGTGCTCTTGCCATTGCTGATGGTCGCGGCCCTCTTGATGCCGCGGTTGGTTTCAGCTCATGACCTCTTCCCTGGGTTCCTCGAACTTCAGGCCACCGGTGCCAGCACGTATCAGGTGCTCTGGAAGTTGCCGCTGCTGCAGGGGCAACGGCTGCCGATCGCACCACGCTTCCCAGACGACTGTGCGCTGCAAGGTGCACCCTTCAGCCGCCAGGAGGCAACGGCCCTTGTGTATCAGGCCAAGCTCAGCTGCCGTGAGCCTTTGGAAGGTCGCGTGATCAGCATCGATGGATTGGCATCCGCCGGCACGGAGGTGCTGCTGCGGGTGCGCCCGTGGCAGACGGAAGCCCTGCAGACCCTGCTGATCCAGCCGGAGCAGCCCGAAGCGGTCATTCCCACCGCCTCCGAGGCCGATCAGCAGCCAGGGGTCTGGTCATATCTGCGCCTTGGCATCGAACACATCCTGCTGGGTGTGGACCACCTGCTGCTGCTGCTTGGTCTTGTGCTGATTGTTCGTGACGGCTGGATGCTGCTGAAAACGGTCACGGCGTTCACGCTCGCCAACAGCATCACCCTCTCGGTGTCTGCCGTCGGCATCGTTCAGGTGCCTGCCGCTCCCTTGAATGCGGCCATTGCCTTGTCGATTTTGTTCATCGGTACGGAAGTGGTGCGCTTCACGCGTGGACAGACCAGTTTCACGCTCCGCCATCCTTGGGTGCTGGCCTGTGGTTTCGGGTTGTTGCACGGCTTCGGGTATGCCCGAGGCCTGGCGGAGCTGGGCTTGCCGCACCACGAACTGCTGCTTGCCCTGTTGCTGTTCAATGTGGGCATCGAGATCGGTCAAGACGTTTTTGTGGTGTTGGTTCTCGCGCTTGAGCGTGCGTTCCGACAGCTGCAGATCCGCTGGCCTGTTTGGGTCCGGCGCGTGCCCGCCTGGACTATCGGTTGTGCCGGTGCTTACTGGACGATCGAGACCACGGTGTCCCTGATCAAAGGAGGTGTTTGAGATGCGTTGGCGTTGGTTGCTGCTGGCTCTGCTGCTGTCACTGCTCCCGTCTGCTGCCTTGGCCCACGTGCCGGAAGGCGGAGCTGGCAGCGTGATGGCTGGCCTGCTCCATCCCGTGACCGGCATCGATCACGTGGTGGCGATGGTGGCCGTCGGACTCTGGGGCGCGGTGTTGGGAGCGCCGGCGATCTGGCTGCTGCCCGTCGCCTTTCCGATGGTGATGGCCTTCGGTGGCGTCATGGGACTGCTCGATCTGCCGTTGCCAGGAGTGGAGACCGGCATTGCCCTGTCGGCCCTGGTGCTGGGGGTGTTGGTGATGCTGCAGCAACGCCTGCCGCTCGTGGTAGCTGGCGTGCTCGTGGGCCTGTTTGCGTTGTTTCACGGTTACGCCCACGGCGTGGAGCTTCCGGAGGGTGCCGATGCGCTGCTGTTCAGCCTGGCGTTTGTCGGGGCCACGGGTTTGCTGCATCTGGTGGGGATCGGCTTGGCTGAAGCCCGTCGTCTGGCCTGGGGGCATCGCCTGCTTCAGGTCGTCGGTGCCGTGATCGCAGTGGTGGGTGTTTGGTCTTTGGCTCAAGTGGGAGGGGCGTGATGCCGCTGCTCTTCGCTCACTTAATGCAAACCGGATTCGGCGGCTTTTATGACGGCATCGCTCACCTGTTTCTGACGCCGTCGGATCTGTTGCTCGTGCTTGGGCTGGCGTTGCTCGCGGGTCAACAGGGCCCCCAGGGAGGTCGCCTGCTGCTGACGCTTCTGCCGTTGAGTTGGTGGATTGGGCTTGCCGTGGGTCAGCTTTGGGGCCTGGATCTCACGCTGGCGTTGCTCTCCACCGTGTTGTTCACCTCGGTGGGTGTGCTGGTGGCGTTGTCATTGCGCCTGTCTGTTCAGGTGCTGGCCTTCACTGTGGCTGGCTCAGGATTGCTCTTCGGTCTGATCAATGGGTTCACGATGCCCTCCGCGTCGAGCGGGTTGCCCCTGGATGTGTTGGGGGTGGTCAGTGCCGTGGCGCTGCTGTCGGTGTTGATCAGCGCTCAGGTGGCGGCAACCCGCAGCACCAGTTTTTGCATTGCGGTGCGTGTGGCGGGCAGCTGGATCGCTGCCGCCGGGATGATGTCGCTCGGCCTGTTGCTTAAGGCTTGATCTCCGTGATGCCGCTCAATAAAAAGCCGCCCCCGAGGGAGCGGCTGACCTGGGTTTGTTTGGGAGGGGGTGAAACCGTCTGCTAGCTCGGGATCAGGCGGCGTCGTTGAGGGCGGCCACACCAGGCAGAACCTTGCCTTCCAGCAGTTCGAGGCTGGCGCCGCCACCGGTGGAGATGTGAGACATCTTCTCGGCCAGACCGGCCTTCTCCACAGCAGCTACGGAGTCACCGCCGCCGATGATCGTGCAGCAGCCCTTGCCGCTCAGCTCAGCCAGGGTGGTGGCGATGGCATTGGTGCCGTTGGCAAATTTTTCAAATTCGAACACACCCATGGGGCCGTTCCAGATCACGGTCTGACAATCCGCCAGTGCGGCCTGGAACACCTTCACGGCATCGGGACCGATGTCCAGACCCATCCAGCCATCGGGAATGGCGGTGACATCAGCCACCTGGCTGTTGGCATCAGGGGCGAAGTTGTCGGCCAGCACCACGTCGGTGGGCAGCAGCAGCTCAACGCCCTTGGCCTTGGCCTTGGCTTCCAGCTCCTTGGCCAGTTCAAGCTTGTCTTCTTCCACCAGGCTCTTGCCCACTGAGAGGCCACGGGCCTTGTAGAAGGTAAAGATCATGCCGCCGCCGATCAGCACCTTGTCGCACTTGTCGATCAGGGCTTCGAGCACGCCGATCTTGGAGCTCACCTTGGAGCCACCGACGATGGCGGCCAGGGGACGCTTGGGCTCATCCACGGCACCCTGCAGGTACTGAAGCTCCTTCTCCATCAGGAAGCCGGCTACGGCGGGCTTGAGGTACTTGGTGACGCCCTCAGTGGAGGCGTGGGCGCGGTGCGCGGCGCCGAAGGCATCGTTGACGTACACCTCCGCCAGGCCGGCGAGCTTCTCGGCGAAGCCAGCCTCGTTCTTTTCTTCCTCAGCGAAGAAGCGCACGTTCTCCAGCAGCACCACATCGCCATTCGCCATGGCGCCAACCTTGGCTTCAGCGTCAGGGCCGATGCAGCTGTCAGTCTTGGCTACTGGCTTGCCCAGCAGCTCGCTGAGGCGGGCTGCCACGGGGGTGAGGCGCATGGCGTCGTTCACCTGACCTTTGGGACGGCCGAAGTGAGCCGACAGGATCACCTTGGCGCCTTTGCCAATCAGGTCGTTGATCGTGGGGAGCGCAGCGCGGATGCGGGTGTCATCGGTAATCGCACCGGCATCGTCAAGCGGCACATTGAAATCAACCCGCACAAGCACACGCTTTCCGCTGAGGTCGGTGCCGGAAAGGCTTGCCAGGGAACGCTTCGCCATGGGGTTGTGTCGTGCGGTAGGAAAACGGGGTGAGGTTAACCCGAGTTTCAGGCTCTCGGCGCTATGACTGATAACGCGCTGTCTGCAGGAGGCCGTCGCGATGTTTGAAACCGTTCTGTTCCCGATCGATCAGAGCCGTGAGGCTGTGGAGACTGCCGGTAAGGCCCTTGAGCTGGCGCGAAGCCACAACAGCCGACTGGTGGTGCTGTCGGTGGTGCAGCCCGAGCGCCCGGAGATGCATGACCATCAGGCGGTGGCCACCTTGTTGGCTGAGGCCAGAAATCGTTTTGAACAGGCTGGGGTGTCTTGCGAGGTGGTGGAGCGTGAAGGCAAGCCGGCCTTTGTGATCTGCGACGTGGCCGACGAGTTGAATGTGGATGTGATCGTGATGGGAACCCGGGGTGTGAATTTGCAAGCCGAAAGTGGCAGCACGGCGTCGCTGGTGATTCAGCTGGCCCCGTGCCCTGTGTTGGTGGTGCCGTGAGTTCACCGCCGATCCAGTGGTATCCGGGTCACATCGCTAAGGCGGAGCAGCAGCTCAAGCGCAATCTCGACAAAGTGGACCTGGTGATTGAAGTGCGCGATGCGCGCATTCCCCTGGCGACGGGGCACCCTCACCTCAACCGTTGGATCAACGGCAAGCAGCATCTGCTGGTGATCAACCGTCGTGACATGGTCACGTCTGAGGCACGGGTTGCATGGGAGGCCTGGTTCAAAGCCCGTGGGCAACGCACCGTGTGGTGCGATGCCAAGGCTGGCACCGGTGTGAAGCAGGTGCAGCAAGCGGCGATCCGTGCCGGCGATCAGCTCAATGAGCGGAGGCGTAACCGCGGCATGCGGCCCCGTCCCGTGCGGGCGCTCACCCTGGGGTTCCCCAACGTGGGCAAATCGGCTTTGATCAACAGGCTTGTCAAACAGAAGGTGGTGGCCAGTGCCCGGCGTGCCGGTGTCACGCGCACGTTGCGTTGGGTGCGACTGGGGCAGGATCTTGATCTGCTTGATGCGCCCGGGGTGCTGCCGCCGCGGCTGGATGACCAGCAGGCAGCACTCCATCTGGCGTTGTGCGACGACATCGGCCAAGCGGCTTACGACGGTGAGCTCGTGGCCCAGGCGTTTCTGAATCTCCTCAAGGGATTGCAGCCGCAGGAGGCCTCAGGCGTGGGCTTGGCGCTCCTGGAGAGCCGTTATGGCGTTCCTCTGGAAGGGGCCACCGAAGATCCTGCCTACTGGCTGGAGGCTGTGGCGGAGCGCCACACCTCAGGGGATACAGCGCGGATGGCCCAGCGATTGCTCGATGATTTCCGAAAATCTGCTCTAGGCAGCATCGCGCTGGAGCTGCCGTTTGATTGAGTCGTTGTCAACGTCAGTTGATTTTACAATAAAAAAGTTATCTTATTGTTTGCTATCTGATATTGCCGGGCTTGGAATCCATTGCTTAAGTGTGGGAAATGATGCGCTTCGGTGGATTTTCAGCAAGCTATTCAGTGGTTTAAGCAGGATCCTTGTCTGCCGGGGCTGGATGATCCGTATCGGGTTTATGCGGCTTTAAGGGAAGAATCCGCCATTCATTGGTGTGAAGGTCCGAACTTGTGGATGATTGTTGCTTATCAAGAGGCTGTTGACCACATGAAGGATGCTCGCTTTAGCCGGCAGAGTCACCTTGATGAATTGATTGCCCGATTTGGCCATGGCCATATTTTTGAACGCCAGAAAAATGATTTGCCTTATATGGATGGACATGAACATGCCCGTTTAAGACATCATGTTACTCAGGCCTATCGGGGTATAGATTTTCAACTGTTGGCAACATTCAGCCAGGCGTTTTTGCATGATCGCTTTCAGGCGATTGCTGGTGAGCCAGTGATTGACCTCGTTCGCGAGATTGCCAACCCCCTGCCAGTGATGGTGGTCAGCGAACTGATGGGAGTGCCTTCTGAGCAGCAGGAGATGGTCTGTCAGAAGGTGGGTGCCTTTGTGCGTGCTCGCGGGTTGACACAGACGCAGTCCACTATGGAAGAAGGTGATGATTCAATGGGCTTTTATAATGAGTATTTCCTGCCATTGATTCGAGAAAAGCGTCAGCATCTTTCTACAGACTTGCTGAGCCGTTTGATTTCGGATCATCAGGAAAACATGCATCTCACTGATGAGCAATTGCTGTTGGTGATCAGCAGTAATTTCTATTCCGCAAGTATTTATACTCTTCGGCTGCTGGTTGGCACAGTCGCCTGGGCTCTGTCTCTGCATCCGGAGGTGTATACGCGAATTCGAGCTGATCGTCAGTTGGTCGCACCTGCGCTTGAAGAGGTGTTGCGCTGGGACCCGCCCGCTCAGGCGATTAATGCCAGTACGGCTCTTGAGGATATGGAGATTGATGGAAAAATAATTCGGGCTGGTGATTCAGTTTCTGCCTTGGTGAGTGCCGCAAATCGTGATCCTCGCGTGTTTGAACATCCGGATCAGTTCCTGATTGATCGGAATCCGAATCCCCATCTCAGTTTTGCGCCTGGTCTGCATCAGTGCCTTGGCCTTCACCTGGCGAGGATGGAAGGAGCATGCTTCCTGAATGCACTCTGTGATCATTTTGAATCACTTGAGGTTGTTGAAGGTGAGAGTCGGCGTTTGCTTGGTGACCGTTTCCGAGGGTTTGATCGACTCTTGCTCAAGGCTTCGCCTGTGTAATGGGGCTGGAATTCTTGGCCCGGCCGTTGGATTACATCGAATGCCTGTTCATTTCTGCAGCGCAGGAGCCTAGAGAGTCGCCTCTTGAGAGAAACCTGATTCATAGCGTTGAATCAGCCCTGGCTCATGTAGAGCGTCGTCTTTCTCAGGGGTTGAGTCGTTGGTTGGTTGTGGCTGTGAATGATCAACCAGGTTTGGATCAGCTTGATGAGCCGAATTTCTGCGTGGCTCATTTCCTTGAACAGGTTAGTGCGCGATGGATGCGCAATCAGGTCACGATGATCGCTGATGTGGGATTGTCTCCTTATCTCGCTTCTGGCCACAGTGTTGTGTTGAAGGAGGGTCTGGTCGATCTGGAGGCCTCCTATCAGGCTGCGATTCGTCTGGCTTTGCGATTCGCTGACGCAGGCGCTCATTATGTGGCTCCTTGTCTTTCATTGCCTGATCAGACATCCCGGTTGGGCGCTGCTTTGAGAAGTAGAGATCTAGTGTGTGGATTGATGCCTTACAGCACGAAGTTTTCCTCGTCGTTGTATGGACCTTATCGGTCGACGGTCGGCTCCTCGCTGGGGTTCGCGCGCAAAAGTTATCAGTTTGATTTCTCTGATGCAGAGATGGCACTTCACCAAATGGATGAAGACTTCAAGCAAGGAGCGGAGATCGCCATTGTGAAACCAGCGTTGCCTTATCTCGATGTCCTGCAGGACGCTTGCTGTCGCTCAAGGCGTCCGGTGGCTGTCTATCACGTGAGTGGTGAGTATGCGATGGCGATGGCGGCAGCTAAGACTGGTTTGTTGGATCCCCAAGCCTATTTTTCTGAGATCCATGCTGCGTTCGCCCGTTGTGGGGCTCGTTATGTGATTGGTTATGCAGCTGATCATTTCCTGCATCATGTTTCTGATTGATGCGAATCCTGGTGGTTGGCTCTGGTCCGGTTGGGCTTATGTTCTGCGCCAAGCTGTCTCGGGAGGGGCACGAGTGTGTCTTGATTGAGCGTCATGATTTCAATCAGACATTTTCGAGAGCCTCAACGCTTCAGCCAGCCACCCTTGAGCTTCTGTCTGAATTTGCCTGTTGGCCTGAGCTTTTGGCCCAGGGAGAGGTTGTCTCAGATGTCATGTCTTGGAATCTCGAACGATCGACTCAACAACGATCAAGCTATGACGCGCTGTCGGCTCAGACCCGATTCCCTTACCGATTGCATTTGCATCAGGCTGCATTGCGCGCGGAGTTGATCGCCGAACTCCAAGCTTCCAGGTGTTGTTGTCTGGTGGACAAGGCCGATGCTGTCGCCCTGCAGTTTGATCGTTGCAACCAAGGCGTATCTGTACGGGTCAATCGCTTTGGATCAAGTGGCTTGAGCCAGACATTTCAAGGAGATTATCTGATTCTCTGTGATGGAGCGCGCAGTGTGTTGCGTGATCAGCTGGGTCTTCGTTTTGAGGGGTATGACTTGCCAACCCCAGTTGTGCGTCTTTCCGTGCCAATGATTCCTGACTCTCTGCAGGGGCAATTGGCTGGGGTGTCTTATGTCCAATCAGAAGGTGGTTCGGTGAGCTGCCTCAAGATGACCGACGGTTGGCGTTTTGTACTGCGGCCTCGCTTATCTGAACTGCGGCAGGCACTAGCGGGTACTGCATGGGCACGGCAACGTTTGGCCGGCGTCTTCAGGGATTGCGTGCCGGCTCAGTGGTGGGAATCGATTCCGGCCATGCGTGACTCCTATCGCGTTGCGCAGCGTTGTGTGAAAACCCGACAAGTGCAAAGGGTGTTTCTTTTGGGTGATGTGGCCCATGTCACCAACACCCGAGGAGGTTTGAATATGAATTTCGGATTAATAGAAGCCTATGCATTGGCATCCTGTTTTTTGAACCATCCTGATTGGCAAGCATTGCAGCATTGGAATCTGACCTGGTCGCGTTTGACGCAAGATGCCTTGATGGCGCGCACCCAGCAGTTGCTGGCGGGACGGACTCCTCGTTTCCTGAGGTCTTCTAGTGAGTCGTTTGGGGCGCTGATGCGTGCTTCACTTCTTGACCTACTTTCGTATTCAAAGTCTTTGCGCCGATGACTCTTGAATCAATGCACTCTGTTGGGCTTTTGGTGCCTCCTTCCAATCCAACGCTGGAAATCGAGCTCAAACAGCTCTTGGATGATCAGCCTTATCTTTATGTGTCCAGGCTTCCTGTCTTCCCTGATTGTGACCTAGCGGAACGCAACAGGCGTTATCTGCAGGAGTATCTGGATACTTCGCTTCGCTTTGGCAAGCTACCGCTGTCTGCCATTCTTGTTGGTCTTACCGGTTCAAATTATGCGTCAGGACCGGGAGAAGATAGGCGTTTTTGTGACGAACTCTCGGCGAGGCTGAACGTTCCATTTGTGACCACCAGTCTGGCCATCCTTGAATTGCTCCATCATTTGCAATTCAAGCGTCTTCACCTTGAACTTCCTTATCCGCAATGGCTCATCAATGAGGCGAAGTGCTATTGGGAGCAAGCTGGCATTGAAGTTGTTGCTGCCAATTCGATTCTTGATGCACTCCAGGTACAGGATGCTTACGCGATTGACTCCGAGGCTTTGGAGGATTATCTTCAATCTTTGACGTTTCAGGATGGCGCTCCTGTTCTTCTTTCAGGAACAGGGATGCGTACGGTTGGGGTGATCGAGGACTTGATTGATCGTTATCCTGCTCCGTTGCTGTCTTCCAATCTGGCAGCGGCTCGCTGGCTTCTATCTCGTTGTGGTGATCGTGGACTTCGTGGTTCGGTCTTGTTTTGCAAGCTGTACGAGAAACTCGAGCATTTTGCATCTATGAGTGACTGGTCTGAAGTTGATTCACTGTTCAATCCCTTCTAACTTTTTTCTGTATTCATGCTTCGGGTAGTAGGCCATTGCTGAGGTCTCCCTCAAGCCAATGGTTGACTAATCGTTCGGCACATCGTGTTTCAAGATGATCTTCCAGTAGGCGCTTGGCTTTCGTGATCCGGTCATCAATGCTGAGAGGATAGCCTGGGTCGCCTTTCAGATATTTGCATTCAGCGCGACTTCTCCTCCCTTGTTGGTCAGTCAGATTCAGCACAGCCCAGCGTCCTGATTGATGATCATTGGCCAGGAGTTTGGTTCGACTCATGAGGATGGCCACGTCTGGATGATGCAGCCAGCTCTGATTAAAGATGTTTGTACTCGTATCACCTGTCAGCAGGCAAATGCAGGTTGCGTATTGCAGGCTGAACTGAGCCTGTATGCGATTTCTCGGTTCGCTTTGGTCGCAATAGTTGATTGCTTCAGGGTAAGTTTCAATTGTGATTGTGCTGGGGATATCTTGTTGTCTCAGGGTCTGTTCTGAGTGATATCCGTGGCTTTGGCGCCAATTCAGAGCAGCTTCCATGCCGTAGTGCAGGTGGCGTGCCCCTGGATAGAGCTTCACATAGCTGTCTTCAATCGCGAATTCCGCTCTGATCGTGAGGTCTGGTGCCGATGGCCAGCGTTGTTGATGGTCGCTTGACGTTCGCCCTGGTCTGGCTGGTCCGTGCAATCCGGCTCTGGAGGCTAAGGCCAGCTGCAGCCCTGTTAGGGCAGACAAGCCGGAGTAGAGCAAGCGTGAACCGCTTCCCGCCTCCACAGGTGCAAACAGGCTTCGACTCATCTGACAGAGAGCGCCATTGATCGCGCCTCTGGTTTGCTCCGGTGTTGTCTTCAGAAGTGTGCATGCGGCCACGGTCGCCGCGATGGTTCCCCATGTGCCGTCCACGTGTTCCCCGGGGGGTACGGAATACGCTTCACCGAATCGGGTGCCGATTTCATAGCCCTGAAGAATGGCCCGCAAGATCTGATCGAGCGTGCAATTCAGACTCAGGCCCAGCCCGATACTGATTGGAACCACGTGAAGTGCGGGGCGGCCATGGGCCTTGGCATTGCCTTCAACCAATTCATTCCATGGAGCTGCTGCTGACAGCACGCTGATCAGGCCGTGGATACTCAGTTTTTGTCGGATCCCAGGAAAGTGCAGATGACCTGGCTCGAGATTGGCATTGTTCTCGCTGTATGCCTGAATGAGATTGCTGGACAATCCATTGATGATGACCGCACATGTGTCGAGTAAGACGAGGCGTGTTGCTTGAATGATTGATTGCTTCTCATGTGTTTGATCGTGCTTCCACTGTGTCTTGATTGCCTGGCTTAGTGAGGTCGCTTCTGTTCCCCATTCACGCCAGTCATTGCTTTTATTCGTGCTATGACCAGGCTGTGTATTGGGGGCTGTAGACATGCGTGCGAGCCAGAAAT
The DNA here is from genome assembly GCF_000153285.1 of Synechococcus sp. WH 7805. Classification (NCBI taxonomy): domain Bacteria; kingdom Bacillati; phylum Cyanobacteriota; class Cyanophyceae; order Synechococcales; family Synechococcaceae; genus Synechococcus; species Synechococcus sp. WH 7805. Next base: position 1,907,788 of record NZ_CH724168.1, read on the forward strand.
TTCCCTTGACGATTCTAGGGGCGGTGATGGGAGTGAGCATCGGCAACATGTTCTATTCCCAGTCCCTGTTACCCGTCATTTCTTCAGCATTTGACTTGCCGTCTGGTCGTGTTGGGGTCGTGCCGGTGATGCTGCAGGTGGGTTTGTTGACCTCTCTTGTGTTCCTCTTGCCGGCTGGAGATCTTCTAGATCGCCGTAAAATGCTTCGCTTGATTGCTTGTGGGGCATCGCTGTCGGCTTTTTCAATTGTCTTGTCAGGAGACTTTTCGCTACTTCTTGTTGCTTTTTATGGTTTGGGTTTTTGTTCGTTAAGCTCGTATATTCTCCCCGCTTTTGTTTCCGGTCTGGTTGGCCCTCATGAGCGAGGGTTTGTGATCGGCAGATTGCTCAGTGGTCAGTTTGCAGGCATCCTCTTGTCCCGTTTCTTTAGTGGACTGATGGCGCATTGGTTTGGCTGGCGGAGCATTTATTTGACGTCTGCAGTTCTGATGGGTGGAGTCGCTCTCTTGTGGCCTCGTTTGATACCGCCTGATACCGAGAGTGTGAACGAGCCCTATGCACTCGTGATCAGTCGTCAGTTCTCATTGTTTCGGCGTTTTGATGTTCTCAGGCAAGCCTGTGCCAGCCAAGGCTTTCAATTCGCTGCTTTTATTGTTGTCTGGACAGGGCTTTCATTGCGTTTGGCGAATCCCCCCTGGTCGTTCGGCCCAGCCCAGATTGGTGCTTTCGGTCTTGTTGGGCTGGCCAGCATCACATCCGCAGCCTGGGTTGGTCGCATGGTGGATCGATTCGGCGCCCGTCAGGTGATCACAGGGTGTTGTGGGATGACCTTGCTGGGAGTGATCGGTCTGATTGTTTGGGATACATCCGTTGTGGCGATTCTTGTCTCAATGTGTTGTATCGACTTTGGAGTGCAGGGAAGTTACGTCGCGAATCAGTCGCGGGTGTTGTCGCTTGATCTGGCAGCACGATCAAGGCTCGGTGCCTTGCTCTTCATCTCTGCGTTCGGTGCTGCGGCTGTCAGCGGTCTTCTTTTGGTGAGACTTTGGCCCATCTGGGGATGGCACGGTGTTTTATACCTGGCTTTAGGGCTGGTTCTGCTGGCCATGCTTTCCCAGTGTTCTGGGCTGACCATTGCCAGACCATCCCCCTCTTCCTGAACTCTCGTTTGACCAGGCTTTTGGTGAAGGCCAGGGAGAGCTGCTCAGCCTGACTTACCCCAAGCCTTTGCCCATGCGGCTTGACCGCTGGCTTGTGAGCCAGCGTCGCGAACAGAGTCGCGCCCGAATTCAGAAATTCATTGATGCGGGTTTGGTGCGTGTGAATGGTCGAACGGGTAAAGCGAAGACCCCCCTGCGTCAGGGCGATGAGGTGCAGCTCTGGATGCCCCCACCTGAGCCGCTGCCCTACCTGAAGCCTGAGGCGATGGATCTGGATGTGCTTTTCGAAGATGAGCACTTGATTGTGATCAACAAGCCCGCTGGCCTCACCGTGCACCCAGCCCCTGGTAACAAGGATGGAACCCTGGTCAACGGTCTGTTGCATCACTGCCCGGATCTACCGGGGATCAGTGGCAAGCTCAGGCCGGGAATCGTGCATCGTCTGGACAAAGACACCACTGGCTGCATCGTGATCGCCAAATCCCAGGAGGCACTGGTGAAGCTGCAGGTGCAGATCCAAAAGCGCATTGCCTCACGGGAGTACCTCGCGGTGGTGCATGGGGTGCCGTCAGGAGACAGCGGCACGATCGTGGGGGCCATCGGCCGCCACCCGGTGGATCGCAAGAAATATGCGGTGGTGAGCACCGAGAGCGGTCGTTTTGCTTGCACCCACTGGAGCTTGCAGGAGCGGCTTGGTGATTATTCGCTGCTGCGTTTCAAGCTGGATACGGGGCGCACGCACCAGATCCGCGTGCACTGCGCTCATATGAATCACCCTGTGGTGGGTGATCCCACCTACAGCCGTTGTCGCAAGCTGCCGATCGAGTTGCCGGGCCAGGCCCTGCACGCCTTTCAGCTGGGCCTCGATCATCCAATCAGCCGCGAACGAATGCTGTTTGAAGCGCCATTGCCAGGCGTGATGGTGCGGCTGTTGAACAAACTCAGAAATCGGAATTAGCCAAAACCTGAGGTGGTTTGCGCTGCAAAAGCCAAGGCGCCAGTTAAGCCAGCGTTGTAATCAATGGCCACCTCGTTTGAGATGTAATCAGAGCGCAGATCGTTGTAGGCAAAGTCATCAGCGCTGCTTGGACCTCCAACCAAAGCACCAGCCAAGACATATTCATTGGCATTGGGAGCGTTAAACCCTTCCCATCCCACACCAGATGCGGCCCTGTGATGGGGCTGCTGAGGAAAATTGTCTCCAAAGCCAACCAAGTAGCTGAAACCCCGTGGATTATCACCAAGAATGTAATCAATGGAATCAACAGCCAGTTCGCTGTAGGCACCACCTGGATTGGTGATGGAATCAGCAACAATTCCCGCCAGCATTGCGGTGTTGGCTGCATAGCGAAGTGATCCCCATTGATCAACAAATCGCAAGCCGCCGTCAGTGATTTGTGGTCCTTGATCACCAGTCACCCAGCTATCAAGCCAAGCTGAAACATCATCCATGGCTTGTTGATCCTCGAGGTCCTGACTCAGTAACACCGCTGTCCCATACGATGCGTCATCCCAGTTGGGGGCCCAAGCATGATTCAAGCCTCCGATCATTGTGTGATAGCGATCCTGGGCTTCCAGCCTGTAAGTGGATCCATCCTGTCCAGCCGCCTCCAGTCCCCGAGCTAACCAGAGACCTCCGTAGGCGAGTTCATCTTGGAATCCACTCCAAGAGTTATAGAAGGGTTGAACAGAAGCAATCGAATCTGAATACTTGCCCTGATAAGTAACTGCAAAATCGAACAACGCCTCAGCGTTGTTCAGTAGCTCATTGGCATAGTCGACCTCGCCATGGTCGCGGAACAAAATCGATGCAGAGGCCAATGCGGCAGCACTTGCGGCTGCAACATCAGATCCTGGTTTCTCGGCCGTGATGGCTAAAGCTGGGCGCGCAATGGATTGACTCTCAGGCGAGCTCCACAACGCATGATCAGCCTGTCCATCGCCAACTTGAACAATGAACAAGTCCGTGCTGCCATTGGCATCCACTTGATGTGCCTTCAGTAAGTAATCCGTTCCCCATTTCACAGTGCTCAAAAGCTCGTCGGCTTGACCCGTGATTTCATAGCCATCAGCAAACGCAAGGCCCCCCCAGGTCAATGTGCTCAGAGTTGATGCCAGGGGTAAGCCGAATTTCACATGGTCGCCGGCATCGTGATAGCCCCCGGTGAGGTCGAGGTTGATGTCAGGCTGAAGGTTCTCGGCAGTGGCATCGCCAAAATAGATGCCATCGTTGCCATCATTAAGGCCTGAGTCACCCCGCCAGGGAACACGATTGGTGGCTTCGTCAAGATCGCCTGAGCGGTTGGCTTCGTAGAAGAGGAGCGAAAGTTTGAGGGCTTCAGCGTAGGTGTTGGTGTTGGGGGTGTCTGTGGTTGTGATTGGTGGTGTTTGTGGATCTGTTTCGGTCTCGTCCTGTGGGCTGCTTGGCGTGGAACTGGCTTTGATGAGGACGATGTCATCACTGTTGATCAAGGGATTGCCCTTGAATTTGGCAATCGCAGCGTCATTGCTGCCGAGTCCTTTCCTTGAGCCGTTTTCGTTGTAGACAAGTTTGCCTGTGTAGGCTTGATAAATGATGTTTGCGTCTGACTGCTTGAGTTGTTGGTATTCCGTTTTGTTGTTGGCGGTGGCCAGGTCAATTGTGTCAATACCGGGAAATGATTCAGCGTCAATGCCGATCTTGTCTTCGTCTAGACGATTGAAATCGGTGACGACATCGATGGGACCTCCAGTTCTGATGAATGCAAAGAGGTCTGCACCCCCACGCCCGGTCATGATGTCTTTTTGGGCTGTGCTGATCAGGGCATCCGGTTGCGCTGTTCCAATGAAGCGGGAACGGCCTGTCTTTGTGGTTTTGGGTTCAATTCTGTTGAACTCGTTCCATTGGTCTTCGTCTGTATCTGATGTCAGAGTTGTTTGCAGCTGATTGAGATTGCCTTCGAGAGGGTTTCCCAAGGTGACCATTGATTGGAAGTAATTAATGACCGTGTCATCACTCACCTCCAGTGCTGGCCACTGCGGGTAGTTGAACGTGTCATTCATGAACGGCTTGGTCTGCTCCCAATCCAGAACCGTCAGATGATTGATGTCATGGTTGATGGCCACGCCCTCAATGTTGAGGAATCCATGGGCCCGGCCGTGCATCCAGCCGCCGTAGTGGGGTTCCATCTTCAAGGTGTTGATGAAGGTGCCCTCCAGCGCATGGCTGCGCAGGTAGCTTGCGAATCCTTCATGGCCGAACGTTTCCACCATCGTCATCACCGCATCGGCATCGCCTTGTCGGGCGCTGTGTTGGATGTCGGCCAAGATCTGCGGGTTGTAGGCCTCATCAGCGATCCAGCCCACCTTCGCTCCTTGCATCGCGTACCAAAGTCCGACGCCGCGCAGGTCATCCCCCCAGGGTTGCGTGTTATTCGTCAGACCCTGGGCAAAAGCCCACGCACCAACGACTTCCAACTCCACTGCTTCAAGGCCGGCAAAGGCCCGTAAGCCGTTGTAAGCCACCATCGCTTCAGTGGTGATGGCTGTGCGGCCCCCCACCAGCTCGTTGTGTTCTGAATTGTGGTTCGAGCCGTGGAAGCTTCCCCAGGTGGTTATGTCTGTGTGCAAACCAGTGACGCCGCTGTGGTCGTGGGGCACGGACATGTCAGCAGCCTCCTGCGGTATCACGGAGTTGCTCGCCAATTCCGTCATCAGCATCGCCTCGGTCAAGGCGCCTTCCCGGCCGAGATCGAACCCCTGCCTGCCATTGAATCCGATGCGGACATCGCCACCGGCAGGAATGCTCTGTCCCCACGACGAGCCACTGAGGATGTAGCGGCTTTGGCCATCGTCAAGGAGTTCTCTGCTGATCTCCACTCCCCAGGCTTCTGGATCGAGGTCATGAGAACTGATGAAACTGATACTCCAGTTGTCCAGCGCTTGATCCGAGGGATTGCTTACGGTGAGTTCGGCGGTGAAGCCGCCCCACCAGAGCTCTCCGTTAACCGTGACCTGCAGCGTGTTGGATGGAGTCATGGAATCCAAGGGGCGTCAACAGCCTCAGTGCAGCCATCGGATATGAACGAAATAGCAATGCCCTTTCCGGATGTGTGACAGGTCTTGACTGGATTGTGTTCGCTCCTAGCGGCTCAGGCGTCAGACCGGCAGCCGAGGACAGGCATCCACCAGAGTTCGGGTGATCTCTGTCTTCGGGGTGGTCAGAAGCTGATCGCCGGGACCGCTTTCCACGATGTGGCCGCGATCGAGAACGATCAGGCGGTGACAGAAGCCGCTGGCCACCGAGAGGTCGTGGGTCACGAAGATCATCGCCAGCCCCAGCTCTTGCTGCAGCTGGCGAAGCAGAGCCAGCACCTCAGCCTGGATTTCCGCATCAAGCATGCTCACGCTCTCATCGCAGATCAGAACCTTCGGGTTCAGGGCCAGCGCCCTTGCGATCGCCACCCGTTGCTGCTGGCCCCCAGATAGTTGGCGAGGCAGGCGGTTCTGAAAACGTTCCGCTGGTCCGAGTCCCACCTTCTCCAGTAGCTCCCGGGCCCGTTCCCTTGCTGAGGCACGGGAGGTCAAGCCATGGATCAGCAAAGGATCGGCAATGGCATCCGCCACTGTCATGGCGGGATTCAGGCAGGCCAGAGGATCCTGAAACACCATCTGGATGGAACGGCGCAGGGCTCTGGCCTCCCGGCCGCGCGCCAGAAGCAAGTTGCGCTCAAACAGCTGGACCTGTCCGCCGCGAATCGGCGTCAAGCCCATCAGGGCGCGGCAGAGCGTGCTTTTGCCGCAGCCCGAGCCACCCACCACTCCCAGGGTTTCTCCTGCTTTCAACTGAAAGCTCACGCCATCCACAGCTTTCAGCCAGTTAGGCGCCCAGGGCGGCCCCCCCAGGTTGTGCCAGCAGCGGAGCTCCTGTACGTCCAGCACCATGGCTGCCGGAGGGGCTTCTGGGGTCGTGCCCCCCTCCCGAGCTCGGGCCGCCGCCAGTAGTCGCTGCCCCACCCGCGAACTCGGGTAAGTGAGCACCACGTCACTGCGATTGACCTCTGCCACCTGGCCTCCGTCCACAACCGCCATGCGGTCACACCATCGGCAGGCCATGGCAAGGTCGTGGGTGATCAGCAGCAGGGCACTGCCGAGGTCGTCGCAGAGGTCGCGCAGGGCGGCCATCACCTGACCGGCCACAGCTACATCCAGGCTTGTGGTGGGTTCATCCGCGATCACCAGCGGTGGGCTCAGAACGATGGCCAAGGCAATGGCCAGGCGCTGGCGCATGCCGCCGCTGAATTCGTGGGGATAGGCGTTGAAGCGTCCAGCACCGATGCCAACCTGCTCCAGCAGTTCCTCGGCCCGTTCCCGTCGGGATTGAGCATTCATCTCCGGTCGGTGGGCCCGCAGGGTGTCCAGAAGGTGTCCCCCCACGGTCATCAGAGGATTCAGTCGGGTCATCGGATCCTGAAAGACCAGGCCGACCGATTCCCCACGGAGTGCGCGCAGATCAGGAATCGCCAGGCGACGTGGATCACGGCCATTCAGTCGGAGACCGCCTTCGCATTGGCTTCCTTGAGGCAGCAGTTGCAGGGCGGCTCGCGCAACCGTGCTTTTGCCGCATCCGGAGGGCCCTACCAGCGCCAGGCGCTCTCCAGGGTCCAGGCGAAGGTCCAGTCCATCGAGGGTCCAGACGGGGCTGCCCGGATAACGCAGGCGCAGCTGCTGGAGTTCCAGTACGGCCCCAGGTGCGTCGGTCATGGCAGAAGGAAGCGCTAGGGCTCACGGCTACATACCATGGATTCAACTGCCTGGACGGATGCTCAACGCCACCTCCGCACCGGATGTTCAGCCGATCGATCAACGATCCGCTAGCCCTGCCTGCGGTTTGGTGGCGTTACGTGACCGTCAGATCCGTTCGCCTGACGATTACGGCATTGAGCTGCCGTGCTGGTTGCGCGAATGCATCAACCATGTCCCCCCGGGCATCGGCCACAGCTGCCCGACCGATTCGGAAGCCTTACTAGCAGCGGCTTTTGATTTCGCCTTTCAGCTGCACGAAGGACAATTCCGCGCCAGTGGTGATCCCTACATCGTGCACCCCGTGGCGGTCGCTGATCTGCTGCGCGACATCGGTGCCAGTGCCAGCGTGATCGCTGCCGGCTTCCTTCACGATGTCGTGGAAGACACCGATGTGACTCCAGAGCAGCTGGAGAGTCATTTCGGGCCTGAAGTGAGGGGGCTGGTGGAAGGAGTCACCAAGCTCGGAGGATTGCATTTCACCAATCGCACGGAGGCTCAGGCCGAGAACCTGCGCAAGATGTTTCTGGCCATGGCCAGCGACATCCGGGTCGTGCTGGTGAAACTGGCCGATCGCCTGCACAACATGCGCACTCTCGGGGCTTTGCGGGAAGAGAAGCGGCAGCGCATCGCCCGTGAAACCCGCGAGATCTATGCCCCACTGGCGAATCGCCTGGGTATCGGTCGCTTCAAGTGGGAATTGGAGGATCTTTCATTCAAGTTGCTCGAGCCCGAGGCCTTTCGGGAGATGCAGCAGGAGGTGGCCACCAAGCGCAGCGAGCGTGAGGAGCGCCTTGGGGTGACCGTGCAGCTGCTCCGTGACCGTCTGGCGGCGGCGGGCCTAGAAAACTGCGATGTGAATGGACGCCCCAAACACCTTTACGGCATCTGGACCAAGATGCAACGGCAGCAGAAAGCGTTCCACGAGATCTACGACGTCGCGGCCCTGCGCATCCTCACGCCGAGTGTGGAAGCCTGCTATCGGGCTCTGGCCGTGGTGCATGACACCTTCCGGCCCATTCCTGGACGATTCAAGGATTACATCGGTCTGCCCAAGCCCAACGGCTATCAGTCGCTGCACACGGCGGTGATCGGTCGCCACCGGCCGATCGAGGTACAGATCCGCACCCTGGAGATGCACCAGGTGTCGGAGTTCGGGATTGCCGCCCATTGGAAATACAAGGAGGGGGGGTCACCCGCCGCGGGGGGCGACACCGAACGGTTCAACTGGCTGCGGCAACTGGTCGATTGGCAGCAGGAAGGGGGCTCCGATGATCACAACGACTACCTGGCTTCGATCAAGGAAGATCTTTTCGATGAGGAGGTGTTCGTGTTTACCCCCAAGGGTGATGTTCTCGGTTTGCGCAAGGGCTCAACGGCTGTGGATTTTGCCTATCGCATTCATTCCGAGGTGGGCAATCATTGCCATGGCGTCAGGATCAACGATCGCCTCTGCCCACTCTCCACACCGCTGCAGAACGGGGATTTCATCAACATTCTCACCAGCAAAACGGCGCACCCCAGCCTGGATTGGCTCAACTTTGTAGCCACACCAACGGCACGGAATCGCATTCGCCAGTGGTACAAACGAAGCCATCGCGATGAAACGATTCAACGCGGCAAGGAGCTGCTGGAGCGAGAGTTGGGGCGCAGTGGTTTTGACGCTCTGCTGAACAGCGAAGCGATGACCCGTGTCTCTGAACGCTGCAACCTGCACTGCACCGATGATCTCCTGGCGGCCCTTGGATTCGGTGCCGTCACTCTTCATCAGGTGCTCAATCGGCTGCGGGAGGAAATCCGTTTGCAAGCCGATGCGGAGACTCAGCCCCTCAGCAATGAGGATGTGGCCCGCAAGCTGGTGGAACAGGCGGAATCAGCGCCGGTTCGGCAAGACCATGCTGGCGCCGTGCCGATTCTCGGAGTGGAGGGACTTGACTATCGCCTGGGCGGTTGCTGCAGCCCTCTGCCTGGTGAGGCGATTGTGGGCACCGTGGCACTCGGTAACCATGGAATCACCATTCACCGGCAAGAGTGCGCCAATGTGGAGGCGATCCCCAGTGAACGGCGCCTGCCGGTGCGTTGGAATCCAGCCAATGCCCGCAATGGACAGCGCTTCCCGGTGCAGTTGCGCATTGAGGTGATCGACCGAGTGGGCATCCTCAAGGACATCCTGATGCGTCTTTCGGATGGATCGATCAACGTCAGTGATGCGCGTGTGAAAACGACCTATGGCAAACCAGCCCGGATCGATTTGCGCGTGGAGCTGGCTGGTGCCGACCTGTTGCAGCGCACCATGGATCAGATCCGTTCGATGGCGGATGTGCTCGATATCGCGCGAACGGGTCAGGGGTGATTCGCAGCTTTGAAGGTTGCGCTGACCCTGCCCGTTGTGGTTTGGACGGATCAGAGGATCAAGGAGTCCGCGGATAGTTCGTTGACTCCTTTGAGGTTGATTTGAAAGTCAGCAAAGAGGTCGTCGTCAATATTGAGTCTGAGGACAGCGTTGTTAAACCTTGCCTGGCCAATGTCTGAGAAGCGATCGGATCCAATGAAGACAAAGGCTTGATCACCGTTCGTGTTTGGATCGGCATCAATCCGTGAGAGGTCGATGGTGTCGTCTGCTGTGAAATCAGTGATCTGATCTCTTGTTGCATTGGTTATGCCGGAGTCATTGATGGATTGAAAGAGAAAAGTATCGGCATTGCTGCCGCCGGTGAGTTTGTCTTTGTCTTCTTTGCCGATGAGTGTGTCGTTGCCGCCTTTGCCGTTGAGGCGATTTTTACCTGAATTGCCTTCAATTCTGTTGTCCAGGTCATTGCCAGTGCCATTGAGATTGTCAGTGCCCGTGAGGATCAGGTTTGCAAGACCGTCTGGAAGGGTCAGGCTTTCGGAGGACCTGATCGTTGAGGTGATGAGATCGTTGGTATCGATGATGAGATCAGCATTGTCACTGAGGGAACCCTGAGTTCCGGGCTGAGGGAGTGAAAGGATGGCTGGATTGCCGTTGGCATCAGTGATGCTGCCGCCGTTGAGTGCGAGTGCTGTGGAAGAGAGCTGATCGAGATCAGCGGAGGTGTCACCGTCTTGAACGGTGTATTGGAAGGTGAGGGTGTTGGTGCCGGAGCCGGAGGTAAAGATCGCTTTGCGATCGGTGGTGCCGGTTTCGAGCTGGAGAGTGGGTGTGCCGCCAGTGGTGTCAACGACAACGGGTTTTGAGAAGCCGATGGTGAGGTTGATGACAGCACCGATGGTGTAGACGCCATTGACGGTGGAGGAGTTCACGCCAGGAGCAGCCCCCGTGTTGCGGAAGAAGAGGGTGTCACCGGCGGCATTGCCAATGAAGAGATCAGGGTCGCTGTCGTTATCAGGATCGGCAAAGGCCGGGCTTGCGTTGAAGCCCACATCAGTAATTCCGAAGGGATTGGGTTCACCGTTGGCCCCGCGTTCTTGGCTGTAGGCGGGAGCGGTGGAGCCTGGAGGGGCGTTGTTGCGGAAGACAAGGGTGTTGCCGTCTCGATTGCCGATGAAGAGATCAAGATCACCGTCGCCATCGGCATCGGTGAAGGCGGGGGCGGCGGAGAGTCCTACATCGTTGATTCCAAAGGGATTGGTGGCAGCTGGTGCGTAAGCGGGAGTGGTGGCTCCTGGAGTGGCGTTGTTGCGGAAGACAAGGGTTTTACCGCGTAGGTTGCCGATGAAGAGATCAAGATCGCCGTCGTTATCGGTATCTGTAAAGGCGGGCTTGGCGAAACGGCCCACGTCGGTGATTCCGAAAGGATTGGGTTCACCGTTGGCCCCGCGTTCTTGGCTGTAGGCGGGAGCGGTGGAGCCTGGAGGGGCGTTGTTGCGGAAGAAGAGGGTGTTGCCGGCTCGATTGCCGATGAAGAGATCAAGGTCACCATCGTCATCAATGTCGGTGAGGGTTGGGCTGGCGGCGCGACCTACATCAGTAATCCCGAAAGGATTGGTGACTGCTGGTGCGTAGGCGGGAGCGGTGGAGCCTGAAGCGGCGGTGTTGCGGAAGAAGAGGGTGTTGCCGGCTCGATTGCCGATGAAGAGATCAAGATCATCGTCGCCATCAATGTCGGCAAAGGTGGGTTTGGCGGAGAGGCCGACATCGGAAATTCCGAAAGGATTGCTGGCTTCTAAAACGTATGTGCGGGTGTCCGTGCTGACGAAGGGCGCGATGCCGTCGATCACCAGATCGGCATTGCTGCTGAGAGAGCCTGCTGCGCCTGGGTTGGGGAGATTGAGGATGGCGTTGTTACCTGCGGCATCCTGAATGGTTCCGCCGTTGAGGGCGAGTGCGGAGGAGGAGAGCTGATCGAGATCAGCGGAGGAATCACCGTCTTGAACGATGTATTGGAAGGTGAGGGTGTTGGTGCCTGAACCGGAGGTGAAGATCGCTTTGCGATCGATGGTTCCGGTTTCGAGCTGGAGAGCTGGGGTGCCTGTGACGACAACATCCTCATCGAAGGTCACGGTGAGGTTGATGACGGAGCCGATGCCGTAGGAGCCGTCGGCGGTGGTCGAGTCGACGCGAGTGATGGAGGGAGATGCGGTGACTTTGGTTGTGGAATCAGTCGCTTGTGTTGCTGAATTACCGGCTAAGTCGCTGACATCGGCGCTGATGTTGAGGGTGCCGTCAGCGAGGGAAGAGAGATCGAGGCCAGAGACGGAATAGCTGTTGCTGTTGACGGTGGCGGTGGTGTTGATCGTGTTGGATCCATCGGTAATGGAGATGGAAACGGTCTGGCCGTCTTCTGCGCCGGTGGTGGTGCCAGAGATGGTGACGGAGGAATCTTCTGCAGCGTTGAGGATGCTGTCGCCGCCATCGTTGATGGCAACGGAAACGGTGGGGATGGTGGTCTTGATGACCAGGTTTTTATTGGCGCTGAGAGAGCCTGCTGCGCCTGGGTTGGGGAGATTGAGGATGGCTGAATTGCCAGCGGTATCGGCGATGCTGCCGCCATTGAGGGCGAGTGCGGATGAGGAAAGCTGATCGAGATCAGCGGAGGTGTCACCGACTTGAACGATGTATTGGAAGGTGAGGGTGCTTGTGCCGGAGCCGGAGATATAAGTAGCGAAGCGATCGATGGTGCCGGTTTCGAGCTGAAGGGTTGGTGTGCCGGAGGTGGTGTCAACGACAACGGGTTCTGAGAAGGAAACGGAGAGGTTGATGACGTCTCCAGCAACACAGATGCCGTCAGGCGTGGTCGAGTCGACGCGAGTGATGGTGGTTGAGATTGTTGGTCTGACGGTGTTAATGGAGAGAGTGAGTGTGTTGTTGGTGTCGTCGCCGTCGTTGTTGGTGTTGCCAGCTGAATTGGAGAAAGTGCCTGAGGCAACGGAGATAACAGCGTCAGAGGTGCTGTCGGCGTTGGCAGTGAAGGTGGCGGTGTAGCTGGAGCCAGAGCCGGCAAAGTTGGAGAGTGTGCCTCCGGAGACAGAGATATCGGCTTCTGAGAAATCGGAAGAGGGTTCTGAAAGCGTGAAGGTGAGCGTGGCGGTGTCCCCTGCTTGAAGGGAGGAGCGATCGGAGGTCAGAGCGATTGTTGGTCTGACGGTGTTGATGGAGAGAGTGAGTGTGTTGTTGGTGTTATCGCCGTCGTTGTTGGTGTTTCCAGCTGAATTGGAGAAAGTGCCTGAGGCCACGGAGATGACAGCGTCGGAGGTGCTGTTGGCGTCAGCAGTGAAGGTGGCGGTGTAGCTGGAGCCAGAGCCGGCAAAGTTGGAGAGTGTGCCTCCGGAGATGGTGATATCGGCTTCTGAGAAATCGGAAGAGGGTTCTGAAAGCGTGAAGGTGAGCGTGGTGGTATCGCCTGCTTGAAGGGAGGAGCGATCGGAGGTCAGAGTGATTGTTGGTCTGACGGTGTTGATGGAGAGGGTGAGTGTGTTGTTGGTGTTATCGCCGTCGTTATTGGTGTTTCCAGCTGAATTGGAAAAAGTGCCTGAGGCAACGGAGATAACAGCGTCGGAGGTGCTGTTGGCGTCAGCAGTGAAGGTGGCGGTGTAGCTGGATCCGGATCCGGAGAAGTTGGAGAGTGTGCCTCCGGAGACGGTGATATCGGCTTCTGAGAAATCGGAAGAGGGTTCTGAAAGCGTGAAGGTGAGCGTGGCGGTGTCGCCTGCTTGAAGGGAGGAGCGATCGGAGGTCAGAGCGATTGTTGGTCTGACGGTGTTGATGGAGAGGGTGAGTGTGTTGTTGGTGTTATCGCCGTCGTTATTGGTGTTGCCAGCTGAATTGGAAAAAGTGTCTGAGGCAACGGAGATAACAGCGTCGGAGGTGCTGTCGGCGTTGGCAGTGAAGGTGGCGGTGTAGCTGGATCCGGAGCCGGAGAAGTTGGAGAGTGTGCCTCCGGAGATGGTGATATCGGCTTCTGAGAAATCGGAAGAAGGTTCTGAAAGCGTGAAGGTGAGCGTGGTGGTATCGCCTGCTTGAAGGGAGGAGCGATCGGAGGTCAGAGTGATTGTTGGTCTGACGGTGTTGATGGAGAGGGTGAGTGTGTTGTTGGTGTTATCGCCGTCGTTATTGGTGTTTCCAGCTGAATTGGAAAAAGTGCCTGAGGCAACGGAGATAACAGCGTCGGAGGTGCTGTTGGCGTCAGCAGTGAAGGTGGCGGTGTAGCTGGATCCGGATCCGGAGAAGTTGGAGAGTGTGCCTCCGGAGACGGTGATATCGGCTTCTGAGAAATCGGAAGAGGGTTCTGAAAGCGTGAAGGTGAGCGTGGCGGTGTCGCCTGCTTGAAGGGAGGAGCGATCGGAGGTCAGAGCGATTGTTGGTCTGACGGTGTTGATGGAGAGGGTGAGTGTGTTGTTGGTGTTATCGCCGTCGTTATTGGTGTTGCCAGCTGAATTGGAAAAAGTGTCTGAGGCAACGGAGATAACAGCGTCGGAGGTGCTGTCGGCGTTGGCAGTGAAGGTGGCGGTGTAGCTGGATCCGGATCCGGAGAAGTTGGAGAGTGTGCCTCCGGAGACGGTGATATCGGCTTCTGAGAAATCGGAAGAAGGTTCTGAAAGCGTGAAGGTGAGCGTGGCGGTGTCTCCTGCTTGAAGGGAGGAGCGATCGGAGGTCAGAGCGATTGTTGGTCTGACGGTGTTGATGGAGAGGGTGAGTGTGTTGTTGGTGTTATCGCCGTCGTTATTGGTGTTGCCAGCTGAATTGGAAAAAGTGCCTGAGGCAACGGAGATGACTGCGTCAGAGGTGCTGTCGGCGTTGGCAGTGAAGGTGGCTGTGTAGCTGGAGCCAGAGCCTGAGAAGTTGGAGAGTGTGCCTCCGGAGATAGTGATATCGGCTTCTGAGAAATCGGAAGAAGGTTCTGAAAGAGTGAAGGTGAGCGTGGCGGTGTCCCCTGCTTGAAGGGAGGAGCGATCGGAGGTCAGAGCGATTGTTGGTCTGACGGTGTTGATGGAGAGGGTGAGTGTGTTGTTGGTGTCGTCGCCGTCGTTGTTGAAGATTCCATCGCTTGAGAAAGCGTTGCTGCCAACTTCAATGACGCCATGGATGGTGCTGTTGGTATCAGGAGTGAAGGTGGCTGTGTAGATGGAGCCAGAGCCGGAGAAGTTGGAGAGTGTGCCTCCGGAGACAGAGATATCGGATTGCAAGAAATCAGATGAGGGTTCTGAGAGCGTGAAGGTGAGCGTGGTGGTATCGCCTGCTTTGAGAGAGGAGAGAGTGGAGGTCAGAGCAATGACGGGTCTGACGGTGTTGATGGAGAGAGTGAGAGAGTTGTTGGTGTTATCGCCGTTGTTGTTGGTGTTGCCGGCTGAATTGGAGAAAGTGCCTGAGGCGACGGAGATGACTGCGTCGGAGGTGCTGTTGGCGTCAGGAGTGAATGTGGCGGTGTAGCTGGAGCCGGATCCAGAGAAGTTGGAGAGTGTGCCTCCGGAGACGGTGATATCGGCTTCTGAGAAATCGGAAGAGGGTTCTGAAAGAGTGAAGGTGAGCGTGGTGGTATCGCCTGCTTTGAGAGAGGAGAGAGTGGAGGTCAGAGCAATGACGGGTCTGACGGTGTTGATGGAGAGGGTGAGTGTGTTGTTGGTGTTATCGCCGTCGTTGTTGGTGTTGCCGGCTGAATTGGAGAAAGTGCCAGAGGCGACGGAGATGACTGCGTCAGAGGTGCTGTTGGTATCAGGAGTGAAGGTGGCTGTGTAGCTGGAGCCAGAGCCTGAGAAGTTGGAGAGTGTGCCTCCGGAGATAGTGATATCGGCTTCTGAGAAATCGGAAGAGGGTTCTGAAAGCGTGAAGGTGAGCGTGGTGGTATCGCCTGCTTTGAGAGAGGAGAGAGTGGAGGTCAGAGCAATGACGGGTCTGACGGTGTTGATGGAGAGAGTGAGTGTGTTGTTGGTGTTATCGCCGTCGTTGTTGAAGATTCCATTGCTTGAGAAAGCGTTGCTGCCAACTTCAATGACGCCATCGATGGTGCTGTTGGCGTTGGGAGTGAAGGTGGCGGTGTAGATGGAGCCAGAGCCAGAGAAGTTGGAGAGTGTGCCTCCGGAGATGGTGATATCGGATTCGGTGAAGTCTGAGGAATCGTCTGAAAGAACAAAAGTTAGTGATGCGGTTTTACCGATATTGAGTGATGAGGTGCTGGATATAATGCCAATTGTTGGAAAGCCGTTTTCATCGCTGAGTCCAACAATGCCAGGAGACTGTCGACTGGTGAGAATATCTGCGGGGAACCCGGTCAGGGTCGTGATCGCAGCGGCGTTAATGACAACAGTGGTTTTTCTGTCGAGCGTGTTGAGAGCTGCAGCAGCGACGGAGGCATCGGCGATAGTGATGGAATATGCATTGCCATCTCCGTTGAGGCCTGTGAGTGTGGCGAGATCGCCCTCAGCGATGGTGGCGGTGACGATGCCGGATGTTTCAGCAGCGAGGTCATTGGCCTGAGCAGTGGTGGCGGTACCGCTGTCGACGGTGATGGCCTCGCTGCCTAAGCCGGTGATGCCGTCTGACGTGACAGCCTCAATGAGCTCCGCGGCTGTACCTGTGAGTGTGGTGACGGCGGAGGCATCGATGGTTCCTGTGGTGTTGCCATCGAGGGTGTTGAGGACTGCGGCCGCGAGGGTGGTGTCAGTGAGAGTGACGTCCTGATCACCGAGATTGCTGATGCCGCCTGAGTCGAAGGCGGTGTTGAGATCGACGGCTGCACCAGTGAGTGTGGTGATGGCAGCGGCGTCGATGGCAACAGTGGTTTTTCCATCGAGCGTGTTGAGGGCTGCGGTATCAACAGAGGCATCGTCGATGGTGATGGAATAGGCATTGCCGGTTCCGTTGAGTGCGGCGAGTGTGGCGAGATCGCCCTCAGCGATGGTGGCGGTGACGATGCCGGATGTTTCAGCAGCGAGGTCATTGGCCTGAGCAGTGGTGGCGGTGCCGCTGTCGACGGTGATGGCCTCGTCGCCTAAGCCTGTGATGCCGTTGGCTGTAACAGCCTCGATGAGGTCCGTGGCGGAACCAGTGAGTGCGGTGATGGAGGCGGCATCGATGCTTCCTGTGGTGTTGTCATCGAGGGCGTTGAGGACTGAAGCAGTGAGGGTGGTGTCTGAGAGGGTGACGTTCTCATTGCCGAGGCCTGAGATTTCGGTAGAGGTGAAGGCAGTGTTGAGCTCTGTGGCTGTACCAGTGAGTGTGGTGACAGTGCTGGCATCAATAGTTCCTGTGGTTTTGTCGTCGAGGGTGTTGAGGACAGCGGCATCGAGGGTGGTGTCAGAGAGGGTGACTTCTTCGTTATTCAGGCCTGAGAATTTGTTTGAGTTGTAAACAGCGATTAGATCAGCAGCCGTACCGGCGAGAGAAGAAATGGAGCTGGCATCGATGGTGCCTGACGTTTTACCCTCGAGGCTGTTGAGAACCGTCGCGGCGAGGGTGATGTCGGAGAGGGTGACGTTTTCGTCGCCAAGGCCAGAGATATTGTTTGTTGATGCGTAGACGGAATTGAGCTCTGCGGCAGCGCCTATGAATGTTGTGATGGAGTTGGCATTGATGCTTCCTGTGGTGTTGCCGTTGAGGGCGTTGAGGACTGAAGCCGTGAGGGAGGTGTCAGTGAGAGTGACGTCCTGATCACTGAGATTGCTGATGCTGACTGAGTCGAAGGCGGTGTTGAGATCGACGGCTGCACCAGTGAGTGTGTTGAGGGTGCTGGCATCGATGCTTCCTGAGGTTTTGCCGTTGAGGGCGTTGAGGACTGAAGCAGTGAGGGAGGAGTCAGTGAGAGTGACGTCCTGATCACCGAGATTGCTGATGCCGCCTGAGTCGAAGGCGGTGTTGAGATCGACGGCTGCACCAGTGAGTGCGGTGACGGTGCTGGCATCGATGTTTCCTGTGGTGTTGCCGTTGAGGGCGTTG
The DNA here is from genome assembly GCF_000153285.1 of Synechococcus sp. WH 7805. NCBI lineage: Bacteria > Bacillati > Cyanobacteriota > Cyanophyceae > Synechococcales > Synechococcaceae > Synechococcus > Synechococcus sp. WH 7805. Next base: position 1,925,080 of record NZ_CH724168.1, read on the forward strand.
AGGACTGAAGCCGTGAGGGAGGTGTCAGTGAGAGTGACGTCCTGATCACTGAGATTGCTGATGCCGCCTGAGTTGAAGGCGGTGTGGAGATCGACGGCTGCACCTGTGAGTGTGTTGAGGGTGCTGGCATCGATGCTTCCTGTGGTGTTGCCATCGAGGTCGTTGAGGACTGAAGCCGTGAGGGAGGAGTCAGTGAGAGTGACGTCCTGATCACTGAGATTGCTGATGCCGCCTGAGTCGAAGGCGGTGTTGAGATCGACGGCTGCACCAGTGAGTGTGTTGAGGGTGCTGGCATCGATGCTTCCTGAGGTTTTGCCGTTGAGGGCGTTGAGGACTGAAGCCGTGAGGGAGGTGTCAGTGAGAGTGACGTCCTGATCACTGAGATTGCTGATGCCGCCTGAGTCGAAGGCGGTGTTGAGATCGACGGCTGCACCAGTGAGTGCGGTGATGGAGGAGGCATCGATGCTTCCTGTGGTGTTGTTATCGAGGGCGTTGAGGACTGAAGCCGTGAGGGAGGTGTCAGTGAGAGTGACGTCCTGATCACTGAGATTGCTGATGCCGCCTGAGTTGAAGGCGGTGTTGAGATCGACGGCTGCACCTGTGAGTGTGTTGAGGGTGCTGGCATCGATGACTTGGCTGTTCGCTGAATCAATTGCAATTAAATCGGAAGCATTGATATTCGAGGCTGTAAAGATAATTTCTTCGTCGCCAAGTCCATTGATCCCGCTTGCTGTGTATGCAGTGGCGATATCTTCGGCTGTACCCTCAATTTGAATTATATTTTGGCCATTAATATCATTGATTGTTTTGTTGTTGATTGCATTGAGAATTGCTGCATTGACCGCTGTATCAGAGATTGTGATGGCGTAGGCATTGCCGGTTCCGGTGAGACCAGAGAGTGTGGCGAGATCGCCCTCGGCGATGGTGGCGGTAACGATGCCGGATGTTTCATCAGCGAGGGCATTGGCCTGAGCAGTGGTGGCGGTACCGCTGTCGACGGTGATGGCCCCGTCGCCTAAACCTGTGATGCCGTTGGAGGTAACAGCCTCGATGAGGTCCGTGGCTGCACCAGTGAGTGTGTTGAGGGTGCTGGCATCGATGCTTCCTGTGGTGTTGTTATCGAGGGCGTTGAGGACTGAAGCAGTGAGGGAGATGTCGGAGAGGATGACGTCCTGATCACGAAGGCCCGAGATGCCCGGTGAGGTGAATGCCGTGTTGATCTCTGTGGATGTGCCGGAAAGGGTGATGGTGGCGGAGGCATCGATAACAACGGTTGTTTTTTCGTCGAGCGTGTTGAGGGCTGCTGCATCAACGGAGGCATCGTCGATGGTGATGGAATAGGCATTGCCATCTCCGGTGAGGCCTGCGAGTGTGGCGAGATCGCCCTCAGCGATGGTGGCGGTGACGATGCCGGATGTGGCAGCAGCGAGGGCATTGGCCTGAGCCGTGGTGGCGGTACCGCTGTCGACGGTGATGGCCTCGTCGCCTAAGCCTGTGATGCCGTTGGCTGTAACAGCCTCGATGAGGTCCGTGGCGGAACCAGTGAGTGCGGTGATGGAGGAGGCATCGATGCTTCCTGTGGTTTTGCTTTTGAGGGCGTTGATGTCTGTGGCATCGAGTGTGTTGTCAGAGAGGATGATGTCCTGATCACGAAGCCCCGAGATGCCCGGTGATGCGAATGCCGAGTGGATCTCTGCGGCTAAGCCGGTGAGTGTGGCGATGGAGGAGGCATCAATGGTCCCTGTGGTGTTGCCATCGAGGATGTTGAGGATGGCAGCGTCGAGGGTGGTGTCGGAGAGGATGATGTCCTCATTCCCTAGGCCGGTAATGCCAACTGGAATGAGTGAGTTGTTGAGAGCTGCTCCATCAAGGGGTGTAGTACTGAGCCCGGCTACTGCGTAAGCGTCGTTGAGGTCTGCCGCAGCGCCGGTGAGCGTGGTGATTGCGGAAGCATCAATCGTTCCCGAAGTTTTATCACCAAGGGTGTTGAGAATAGAGACGTCGAGTGTGGTGTCAGAAAGCGTGACGTCTTCGTTGCCGAGGCCTGTGATCTCGGTAGAGGAGAAGGCAGTGTTGAGCTCTGTGGCTGTGCCAGTCAGTGTGGTCAGGCTGGAGCTGTCGATGTTTCCTGAGGTGTTTCTATCGAGAGCATTCAGTGTTGATGCGGAGAGTGACGTGTCTGTGAGAGTTGCCGGTTCATCGCCAAGGCCGGAGATTCCATCGGATTCGTAGACAGTATTGAGGTCTGTAGCAGAACCTGTTAAAGCTTCAATGCCAATGGCATTGATGACACGGCTGTTCGCCGCGTCAATTGCAGCCAAGCTATCTGCGTTGATATTCGAGAATGTGAAAATAATTTCTTCATCACCAAGTCCGTCAATTCCGCCCTCTGTGTATGTTGCGGCGATGTCTTCGACTGCACCTGAGATCTGAATTATGTTTTCCCCATTAATATTGGTGATTGTTTTGATGTTTAATGCATTTAATTCAGCTGCGTTTACCAGCGTATTGGTGATGGTGAGGGCGTAGGCATTGCCGGTTCCGTTGAGTGCGGCGAGTGTGGCGAGATCGCCCTCAGCAATGGTGGCGGTGACGATGCCGGATGTTTCATCAGCAAGGGTGTTGGCCTGAGAAATGGAGGCGGTGCCGCTGTTGACGGTGATGGCTTCATTCCCGAGGCCAGTGATGCCGCTGGCTGTAACAGCCTCGATGAGGTCCGTGGCTGTACCGGAGAGTGTGGTGATGGAGGAGGCGTCGATACTTCCTGTGGTGTTGCCGTTGAGGGCGTTGAGGACTGAAGCCGTGAGTGAGGTGTCAGTGAGAGTGACGTCCTGATCACCGAGATTGCTGATGCCGCCTGAGTCGAAGGCGGTGTTGAGATCGACGGCTGCACCAGTGAGTGTGTTGACGGTGTTGGCATCGATGCTTCCTGTGGTGTTGTTATCGAGGGCGTTGAGGACTGCGGCCGCGAGTGTGGTGTCAGTGAGAGTGACGTCCTGATCACTGAGATTGCTGATGCCGCCTGAGTCGAAGGCGGTGTTGAGATCGACGGCTGCACCAGTGAGTGTGGTGATGGCAGCGGCGTTGATGGCAACAGTGGTTTTTGCGTCGAGCGTGTTGAGGGCTGCTGCATCAACGGAGGCATCGTTGATGGTGATGGAATAGGCATTGCCGGTTCCGTTGAGTGCGGCGAGTGTGGCGAGATCGCCCTCAGCGATGGTGGCGGTGATGATGCCGGATGTTTCATCAGCGAGGTCATTGGCCTGAGCAGTGGTGGCGGTGCCGCTGTCGACGGTGATGGCCTCGTCGCCTAAGCCGGTGATGCCGTCTGACGTGACAGCCTCAATGAGCTCCGCGGCGGAACCAGTGAGCGTGTTGACGGTGTTGGCGTTGATGGTGCCGGATGTGTTGTCATCGAGGGCGTTGAGGACTGAAGCCGTGAGAGAGGTGTCAGTGAGAGTGACGTCCTGATCACTGAGATTGCTGATGCCGCCTGAGTCGAAGGCGGTGTTGAGATCTACAGCTGCACCAGTGAGTGTGTTGAGGGTGCTGGCATCGATGCTTCCTGAGGTGTTGTTATCGAGGGCGTTGAGGACTGAAGCCGTGAGAGAGGTGTCAGTGAGAGTGACGTCCTGATCACTGAGATTGCTGATGCCGCCTGAGTCGAAGGCGGTGTTGAGATCTACAGCTGCACCAGTGAGTGTGGTGACGGCAGCGGCGTTGATGGCAACAGTGGTTTTTCCATCGAGCGTGTTGAGTGCTGCTGCATCAACGGAGGCATCGTCGATGGTGATGGAATAGGCATTGCCGGTTCCGTTGAGTGCGGCGAGTGTGGCGAGATCGCCCTCAGCGATGGTGGCGGTGACGATGCCGGATGTTTCATCAGCGAGGGCATTGGCCTGAGCAGTGGTGGCGGTACCGCTGTTGACGGTGATGGCTTCATTCCCGAGGCCTGTGATGCCGTTGGAGGTGACAGCCTCGATGAGGTCTGTGGCTAAACCAGTGAGTGTGGTGACGGCAGCGGCGTCGATGGCAACAGTGGTTTTTGCGTCGAGCGTGTTGAGGGCTGCGGCATCAACGGCGGCATCGTCGATGGTGATGGAATAGGCATTGCCTGTTCCGTTGAGGCCGGCGAGTGTGGCGAGATCACCCTCAGCGATGGTGGCGGTGACGATGCCGGATGTTTCATCAGCGAGGGCATTGGCCTGAGCAGTGGTGGCGGTACCGCTGTTGACGGTGATGGCTTCATTCCCGAGGCCTGTGATGCCGCTGGAGGTGACAGCCTCGATGAGATCCGTGGCTGTACCGGAGAGTGTGGTGATGGAGGAGGCATCGATGCTTCCTGAGGTTTTGTTATCGAGGGCGTTGAGGACTGAAGCAGTGAGGGAGGTGTCAGTGAGAGTGACGTCCTGATCACTGAGATTGCTGATGCCGCCTGAGTCGAAGGCGGTGTTGAGATCGACGGCTGCACCAGTGAGTGCGGTGATGGAGGAGGCATCGATGCTTCCTGTGGTGTTGTTATCGAGGGCGTTGAGGACTGAAGCAGTGAGGGAGGTGTCAGTGAGAGTGACGTCCTGATCACTGAGATTGCTGATGCCGCCTGAGTCGAAGGCGGTGTTGAGATCGACGGCTGCACCAGTGAGTGCGGTGATGGAGGAGGCATCGATGCTTCCTGTGGTGTTGTTATCGAGGGCGTTGAGGACTGAAGCCGTGAGAGAGGTGTCAGTGAGAGTGACGTCCTGATCACTGAGATTGCTGATGCCGCCTGAGTCGAAGGCGGTGTTGAGATCGACGGCTGCACCAGTGAGTGTGGTGACGGCGGAGGCATCGATGCTTCCTGTGGTGTTGCCATCGAGGGCGTTGAGGACTGAAGCCGTGAGTGAGGAGTCAGTGAGAGTGACGTCCTGATCAACGAGATTGCTGATGCCGCCTGAGTCGAAGGCGGTGTTGAGATCGACGGCTGCACCAGTGAGCGTGTTGACGGTGTTGGCGTTGATGGTGCCGGATGTGTTGTCATCGAGGGCGTTGAGGACTGAAGCCGTGAGGGAGGTGTCAGTGAGAGTGACGTCCTGATCACTGAGATTGCTGATGCCGCCTGAGTCGAAGGCGGTGTTGAGATCTACAGCTGCACCAGTGAGTGTGTTGAGGGTGCTGGCATCGATGCTTCCTGAGGTGTTGTTATCGAGGGCGTTGAGGACTGAAGCCGTGAGAGAGGTGTCAGTGAGAGTGACGTCCTGATCACTGAGATTGCTGATGCCGCCTGAGTCGAAGGCGGTGTTGAGATCGACGGCTGCACCGGAGAGCGTGTTGAGGGTGCTGGCATCGATGCTTCCTGTGGTGTTGTTATCGAGGGCGTTGAGGACTGAAGTAGTGAGAGAGGTGTCAGTGAGAGTGACGTCCTGATCACCGAGATTGCTGATGCCGCCTGAGTCGAAGGCGGTGTTGAGATCTACAGCTGCACCAGTGAGTGTGTTGAGGGTGCTGGCATCGATGCTTCCTGTGGTCTTGCCGTTGAGGGCGTTGAGGACTGAAGCCGTGAGGGAGGAGTCAGTGAGAGTGACGTCCTGATCACTGAGATTGCTGATGCCGCCTGAGTCGAAGGCGGTGTTGAGATCGACGGCTGCACCAGTGAGTGTGTTGAGGGTGCTGGCATCGATGCTTCCTGAGGTTTTGTTATCGAGGGCGTTGAGGACTGAAGCCGTGAGGGAGGAGTCAGTGAGAGTGACGTCCTCGTCACCGAGATTGCTGATGCCGCTTGAGTTGAAGGCGGTGTTGAGATCGACGGCTGCACCAGTGAGTGTGTTGAGGGTGTTGGCATCGATGCTTCCTGTGGTGTTGTTATCGAGGGCGTTGAGGACGGAAGTAGTGAGAGAGGTGTCAGTGAGAGTGACGTCCTCGTCACCGAGATTGCTGATGCCGCCTGAGTCGAAGGCGGTGTTGAGATCGACGGCTGCACCAGTGAGTGTGGTGACGGCAGCGGCGTCGATGGCAACAGTGGTTTTTCCATCGAGCGTGTTGAGAGCTGCTGCATCAACGGAGGCATCGGCGATGGTGATGGAATTGGCATTGCCGGTTCCGTTGAGTGCGGCGAGTGTGGCGAGATCGCCCTCAGCGATGGTGGCGGTGACGATGCCGGATGTGGCAGCAGCGAGGGCATTGGCCTGAGCAGTGGTGGCGGTACCGCTGTCGACGGTGATGGCCTCGTCGCCTAAGCCTGTGATGTCGTTGGCTGTAACAGCCTCGATGAGGTCCGTGGCTGCACCAGTGAGTGTGTTGAGGGTGTTGGCATCGATGCTTCCTGTGGTGTTGCCATCGAGGGCGTTGAGGACTGAAGCGGTGAGTGAGGTGTCAGTGAGAGTGACGTCCTCGTCACCGAGATTGCTGATGCCGCCTGAGTCGAAGGCGGTGTTGAGATCTACGGCTGCACCGGAGAGCGTGTTGAGGGTGCTGGCATCGATGCTTCCTGTGGTGTTGTTATCGAGGGCGTTGAGGACTGAAGTAGTGAGAGAGGTGTCAGTGAGAGTGACGTCCTGATCACCGAGATTGCTGATGCCGCCTGAGTCGAAGGCGGTGTTGAGATCGACGGCTGCACCAGTGAGTGTGTTGACGGTGCTGGCATCGATGATTCCTGTGGTGTTGTTATCGAGGGCGTTGAGGACTGAAGCCGTGAGGGAGGTGTCAGTGAGAGTGACGTCCTGATCACTGAGATTGCTGATGCCGCCTGAGTCGAAGGCGGTGTTGAGATCTACAGCTGCACCAGTGAGTGTGTTGAGGGTGCTGGCATCGATGCTTCCTGAGGTTTTGTTATCGAGGGCGTTGAGGACTGAAGCCGTAAGAGAGGTGTCAGTGAGAGTGACGTCCTCGTCACCGAGATTGCTGATGCCGCCTGAGTCGAAGGCGGTGTTGAGATTTACGGCTGCACCAGTGAGCGTGTTGAGGGTGTTGGCGTTGATGGTGCCGGATGTGTTGTCATCGAGGGCGTTGAGGACTGAAGCCGTGAGAGAGGTGTCAGTGAGAGTGACGTCCTGATCACTGAGATTGCTGATGCCGCCTGAGTCGAAGGCGGTGTTGAGATCTACGGCTGCACCAGTGAGTGTGTTGAGGGTGTTGGCATCGATGCTTCCTGTGGTGTTGTTATCGAGGGCGTTGAGGACTGAAGCCGTGAGTAAGGAGTCAGTGAGAGTGACGTCCTGATCACTGAGATTGCTGATGCCGCCTGAGTCGAAGGCGGTGTTGAGATCGACGGCTGCACCAGTGAGTGTGTTGAGGGTGTTGGCATCGATGCTTCCTGTGGTGTTGCCATCGAGGGCGTTGAGGACTGAAGCCGTGAGGGAGGTGTCAGTGAGAGTGACGTCCTGATCACTGAGATTGCTGATGCCGCCTGAGTCGAAGGCGGTGTTGAGATCGACGGCTGCACCAGTGAGTGTGTTGAGGGTGCTGGCATCGATGCTTCCTGTGGTGTTGTTATCGAGGGCGTTGAGGACTGAAGCGGTGAGTGAGGTGTCAGTGAGAGTGACGTCCTCGTCACCGAGATTGCTGATGCCGCCTGAGTCGAAGGCGGTGTTGAGATCTACAGCTGCACCAGTGAGTGTGTTGAGGGTGCTGGCATCGATGCTTCCTGAGGTTTTGTTATCGAGGGCGTTGAGGACTGAAGCCGTGAGGGAGGAGTCAGTGAGAGTGACGTCCTCGTCACCGAGATTGCTGATGCCGCTTGAGTTGAAGGCGGTGTTGAGATCGACGGCTGCACCAGTGAGTGTGTTGAGGGTGTTGGCATCGATGCTTCCTGTGGTGTTGTTATCGAGGGCGTTGAGGACGGAAGTAGTGAGAGAGGTGTCAGTGAGAGTGACGTCCTCGTCACCGAGATTGCTGATGCCGCCTGAGTCGAAGGCAGTGTTGAGATCGACGGCTGCACCAGTGAGTGTGGTGATGGCAGCGGCGTCGATGGCAACAGTGGTTTTGCCGTCGAGCGTGTTGAGTGCTGCAGCATCAACAGATGTATCGCTGATTGTGACACTTAGACTGTTTCCGCTCTCGCTAATGCCTGCTAATGTAGATAAATCTCCGTCCGAAATTGTGGCGGTAAGTATTCGGTTGTTGGACGTAATTAGCGAAGATAGTGTATTGGCTTCTGCAACGGTAATTGATCCGCTGACGTCGAAATTGACGTTTCCGCCTAGCCCTGAAATCGAGCCGGCTGTTTCGGCTGCGTATGCGGAATTGATGTCCGCATTGCTTCCCGTGAGTGTTCTTATGTTTTGTGCATTAACTGTGGTCGTTGTGATTCCATCAATGGTCAGTAGGTCTGAAGCGCTGACGGTTCTTTCTCGAATGCGAATTGAATAAGCATTTCCTGTTCCTTCTATGGTCAGAGCATTGGAAACGTTGAGATTGCCCGTCCCATCCGAGTTCGTGATTGTTGCGGTGATTATTCCCGACGTGAAGCTGTTCAGTGTGTTTGCTTCTGAAGCGCGAATTCTGTTATCGACAGTGATTGCTTCGTCGCCTAAGCCTGTGATGCCGCCTGAGTCGAAGGCGGTGTTGAGATCGACGGCTGCACCAGTGAGCGTGTTGACGGTGTTGGCGTTGATGGTGCCGGATGTGTTGTCATCGAGGGCGTTGAGGACTGAAGCCGTGAGGGAGGTGTCAGTGAGAGTGACGTCCTGATCACTGAGATTGCTGATGCCGCCTGAGTCGAAGGCGGTGTTGAGATCGACGGCTGCACCGGTGAGTGTGGTGACGGCAGCGGCGTCGATGGCAACAGTGGTTTTTCCATCGAGCGTGTTGAGTGCTGCTGCATCAATGGAGGCATCGTCGATGGTGATGGAATAGGCATTGCCTGTTCCGGTGAGGCCTGCGAGTGTGGCGAGATCACCCTCAGCGATGGTGGCGGTGACGATGCCGGATGTTTCATCAGCGAGGGCATTGGCCTGAGTAGTGGTGGCGGTACCGCTGTCGACGGTGATGGCCTCGTTGCCTAAGCCTGTGATGCCGCTGGAGGTGACAGCCTCGATGAGGTCCGTGGCGGAACCAGTGAGTGCGGTGATGGAGGAGGCATCGATGCTTCCTGTGGTGTTGTTATCGAGGGCGTTGAGAACTGAAGCCGTGAGAGAGGTGTCAGTGAGAGTGACGTCCTCGTCACCGAGATTGCTGATGCCGCCTGAGTCGAAGGCGGTGTTGAGATCGACGGCTGCGCCGGAGAGTGTGTTGAGGGTGTTGGCGTTGATGGTGCCGGATGTGTTGTCATCGAGGGCGTTGAGGACTGAAGCCGTGAGAGAGGTGTCAGTGAGAGTGACGTCCTCGTCACCGAGATTGCTGATGCCGCCTGAGTCGAAGGCGGTGTTGAGATCGACGGCTGCACCAGTGAGTGTGTTGAGGGTGCTGGCATCGATGATTCCTGTGGTGTTGTTATCGAGGGCGTTGAGGACTGAAGCGGTGAGTGAGGTGTCAGTGAGAGTGACGTCCTCGTCACCGAGATTGCTTATGCCGCCTGAGTCGAAGGCGGTGTTGAGATCGACGGCTGCACCGGTGAGTGTGGTGACGGCAGCGGCGTCGATGGCAACAGTGGTTTTTCCATCGAGGGTGTTGAGTGCTGCTGCATCAACGGAGGCATCGTCGATGGTGATGGAATAGGCATTGCCTGTTCCGGTGAGGCCTGCGAGTGTGGCGAGATCACCCTCAGCGATGGTGGCGGTGACGATGCCGGATGTTTCATCAGCGAGGGCATTGGCCTGAGCAGTGGTGGCGGTACCGATGTCGACGGTGACGTTTACATCGTCGAGATTGCTGATACCAGAGGAGTCGAAGGCAGTGTTGAGTTCTGAGGCCTCACCAGTGAGTGTGGTGATGGAGCCGGCATCGATGATTCCTGTGGTTTTGTCATCGAGCGTGTTGAGGACAGCGGCGTTGAGGGAGGTGTCGGAGAGAGTGACGGCCTCGTTGCCGAGGCCTGTGATGCCTGCTGAGGAGAAGGCATTGTCGAGATCTATGGCTGCGCCGGCGAGTGTGGTGACGGCAGCGGCGTCGATGGCAACAGTGGTTTTTGCGTCGAGCGTGTTGAGGGCTGCGGCATCAACGGAGGCATCGTCGATGGTGATGGAATAGGCATTGCCGGTTCCGTTGAGTGCGGCGAGTGTGGTGAGATCGCCCTCAGCGATGGCGGCGGTGACGATGCCGGATGTTTCATCAGCGAGGGCATTGGCCTGAGCAGTGGTGGCGGTGCCGCTGTCGACGGTGATGGCCTCGTCGCCTAAGCCTGTGATGCCGTTGGAGGTGACAGCCTCGATTAGGTCTGTGGCTAAACCAGTGAGTGTGGTGACGGCAGCGGCGTCGATGGCAACAGTGGTTTTGCCATCGAGCGTGTTGAGTGCTGCTGCATCAACGGAGGCATCGTCGATGGTGATGGAATAGGCATTGCCGGTTCCGTTGAGTGCGGCGAGTGTGGTGAGATCACCCTCAGCGATGGTGGCGGTGACGATGCCGGATGTTTCATCAGCGAGGTCATTGGCCTGAGCAGTGGTGGCGGTACCGCTGTCGACGGTGATGGCCTCGTCGCCTAAGCCTGTGATGCCGTTGGCTGTAACAGCCTCGATGAGGTCCGTGGCGGAACCAGTGAGTGCGGTGATGGAGGAGGCATCGATGCTTCCTGTGGTGTTGTCATCGAGGGCGTTGAGGACTGAAGCCGTGAGAGAGGTGTCAGTGAGAGTGACGTCCTGATCAACGAGATTGCTGATGCCGCCTGAGTCGAAGGCGGTGTTGAGATCTACAGCTGCACCAGTGAGTGTGTTGAGGGTGCTGGCATCGATGCTTCCTGAGGTGTTGTTATCGAGGGCGTTGAGGACTGAAGCAGTGAGAGAGGTGTCAGTGAGAGTGACGTCCTCGTCACTGAGATTGCTGATGCCGCCTGAGTCGAAGGCGGTGTTGAGATCGACGGCTGCACCAGTGAGTGTGTTGAGGGTGTTGGCATCGATGCTTCCTGTGGTGTTGTTATCGAGGGCGTTGAGGACTGAAGCCGTGAGGGAGGTGTCAGTGAGAGTGACGTCCTCGTCACCGAGATTGCTGATGCCGCCTGAGTCGAAGGCGGTGTTGAGATCGACGGCTGCACCAGTGAGTGTGGTGATGGCAGCGGCGTTGATGGCAACAGTGGTTTTTCCATCGAGCGTGTTGAGGGCTGCTGCATCAACGGAGGCATCGTTGATGGTGATGGAATAGGCATTGCCGGTTCCGGTGAGGCCTGCGAGTGTGGCGAGATCGCCCTCAGCGATGGTGGCGGTGACGATGCCGGATGTTTCATCAGCGAGGGCATTGGCCTGAGCAGTGGTGGCGGTGCCGCTGTCGACGGTGATGGCCTCGTCGCCTAAGCCGGTGATGCCGTCTGACGTGACAGCCTCAATGAGCTCCGCGGCTGTACCTGTGAGTGTGGTGATGGAGGAGGCATCGATGCTTCCTGTGGTGTTGCCATCGAGGGCGTTGAGGACCGAAGCGGTGAGTGAGGTGTCAGTGAGAGTGACGTCCTGATCACTGAGATTGCTGATGCCGCCTGAGTCGAAGGCGGTGTTGAGATCGACGGCTGCACCAGTGAGTGTGGTGACGGCAGCGGCGTCGATGGCAACAGTGGTTTTTCCATCGAGCGTGTTGAGTGCTGCTGCATCAACGGAGGCATCGTCGATGGTGATGGAATAGGCATTGCCGGTTCCGTTGAGTGCGGCGAGTGTGGTGAGATCACCCTCAGCGATGGTGGCGGTGACGATGCCGGATGTTTCATCAGCGAGGTCATTGGCCTGAGCAGTGGTGGCGGTACCGCTGTCGACGGTGATGGCCTCGTCGCCTAAGCCTGTGATGCCGTTGGCTGTAACAGCCTCGATGAGGTCCGTGGCGGAACCAGTGAGTGCGGTGATGGAGGAGGCATCGATGCTTCCTGTGGTGTTGTCATCGAGGGCGTTGAGGACTGAAGCCGTGAGAGAGGTGTCAGTGAGAGTGACGTCCTCGTCACCGAGATTGCTGATGCCGCCTGAGTCGAAGGCGGTGTTGAGATCTACAGCTGCACCAGTGAGTGTGTTGAGGGTGCTGGCATCGATGCTTCCTGAGGTGTTGTTATCGAGGGCGTTGAGGACTGAAGCCGTGAGAGAGGTGTCAGTGAGAGTGACGTCCTGATCACTGAGATTGCTGATGCCGCCTGAGTCGAAGGCGGTGTTGAGATCTACGGCTGCACCGGAGAGCGTGTTGAGGGTGCTGGCATCGATGCTTCCTGTGGTGTTGTTATCGAGGGCGTTGAGGACTGAAGTAGTGAGGGAGGTGTCAGTGAGAGTGACGTCCTGATCACCGAGATTGCTGATGCCGCCTGAGTCGAAGGCGGTGTTGAGATCTACGGCTGCACCAGTGAGTGTGGTGACGGCGGAGGCATCGATGCTTCCTGTGGTGTTGCCATCGAGGGCGTTGAGGACTGAAGCCGTGAGGGAGGAGTCAGTGAGAGTGACGTCCTGATCACTGAGATTGCTGATGCCGCCTGAGTCGAAGGCGGTGTTGAGATCGACGGCTGCACCGGTGAGTGTGGTGACGGCAGCGGCGTCGATGGCAACAGTGGTTTTTCCATCGAGCGTGTTGAGTGCTGCTGCATCAACGGAGGCATCGTCGATGGTGATGGAATAGGCATTGCCTGTTCCGGTGAGGCCTGCGAGTGTGGCGAGATCACCCTCAGCGATGGTGGCGGTGACGATGCCGGATGTTTCATCAGCGAGGGCATTGGCCTGAGCAGTGGTGGCGGTACCGCTGTCGACGGTGATGGCCTCGTCGCCTAAGCCGGTGATGCCGTCTGACGTGACAGCCTCGATGAGGTCCGTGGCGGAACCAGTGAGCGTGTTGACGGTGTTGGCATCGATGCTTCCTGTGGTGTTGTTATCGAGGGCGTTGAGGACTGAAGCCGTGAGAGAGGTGTCAGTGAGAGTGACGTCCTGATCACTGAGATTGCTGATGCCGCCTGAGTCGAAGGCGGTGTTGAGATCGGCGGCTGCACCAGTGAGTGTGGTGACGGCAGCGGCGTCGATGGCAACAGTGGTTTTGCCGTCGAGCGTGTTGAGGGCTGCGGCATCAACGGAGGCATCGTCGATGGTGATGGAATAGGCATTGCCGGTTCCGTTGAGTGCGGCGAGTGTGGTGAGATCGCCCTCAGCGATGGCGGCGGTGACGATGCCGGATGTTTCATCAGCGAGGGCATTGGCCTGAGCAGTGGTGGCGGTGCCGCTGTCGACGGTGATGGCCTCGTCGCCTAAGCCTGTGATGCCGTTGGAGGTGACAGCCTCGATTAGGTCTGTGGCTGCACCAGTGAGTGTGGTGACGGCAGCGGCGTCGATGGCAACAGTGGTTTTTCCATCGAGCGTGTTGAGTGCTGCTGCATCAATGGAGGCATCGTCGATGGTGATGGCATAGGCATTGCCTGTTCCGGTGAGACCGGCGAGTGTGGTGAGATCACCCTCAGCGATGGTGGCGGTGACGATGCCGGATGTTTCATCAGCGAGGTCATTGGCCTGAGCAGTGGTGGCGGTACCGCTGTCGACGGTGATGTCTACATCGCCGAGATTGCTGATGCCATTGGAGGCAACAGCCTCAATGAGCTCCGCGGCGGAACCAGTGAGCGTGTTGACGGTGTTGGCATCGATGCTTCCTGTGGTGTTGTTATCGAGGGCGTTGAGGACTGAAGCCGTGAGTGAGGTGTCAGTGAGAGTGACGTCCTGATCACTGAGATTGCTGATGCCGCCTGAGTCGAAGGCGGTGTTGAGATCGACGGCTGCACCAGTGAGTGTGGTGATGGCAGCGGCGTTGATGGCAACAGTGGTTTTTCCATCGAGCGTGTTGAGGGCTGCTGCATCAACGGAGGCATCGTTGATGGTGATGGAATAGGCATTGCCGGTTCCGTTGAGTGCGGCGAGTGTGGCGAGATCGCCCTCAGCGATGGTGGCGGTGATGATGCCGGATGTTTCATCAGCGAGGTCATTGGCCTGAGCAGTGGTGGCGGTGCCGCTGTCGACGGTGATGGCCTCGTCGCCTAAGCCGGTGATGCCGTCTGACGTGACAGCCTCAATGAGCTCCGCGGCGGAACCAGTGAGCGTGTTGACGGTGTTGGCGTTGATGGTGCCGGATGTGTTGTCATCGAGGGCGTTGAGGACTGAAGCCGTGAGAGAGGTGTCAGTGAGAGTGACGTCCTGATCACTGAGATTGCTGATGCCGCCTGAGTCGAAGGCGGTGTTGAGATCTACAGCTGCACCAGTGAGTGTGTTGAGGGTGCTGGCATCGATGCTTCCTGAGGTGTTGTTATCGAGGGCGTTGAGGACTGAAGCCGTGAGAGAGGTGTCAGTGAGAGTGACGTCCTGATCACTGAGATTGCTGATGCCGCCTGAGTCGAAGGCGGTGTTGAGATCGACGGCTGCACCGGAGAGCGTGTTGAGGGTGCTGGCATCGATGCTTCCTGTGGTGTTGTTATCGAGGGCGTTGAGGACTGAAGTAGTGAGAGAGGTGTCAGTGAGAGTGACGTCCTGATCACCGAGATTGCTGATGCCGCCTGAGTCGAAGGCGGTGTTGAGATCTACAGCTGCACCAGTGAGTGTGTTGAGGGTGCTGGCATCGATGCTTCCTGTGGTCTTGCCGTTGAGGGCGTTGAGGACTGAAGCCGTGAGGGAGGAGTCAGTGAGAGTGACGTCCTGATCACTGAGATTGCTGATGCCGCCTGAGTCGAAGGCGGTGTTGAGATCGACGGCTGCACCAGTGAGTGTGGTGATGGCAGCGGCGTTGATGGCAACAGTGGTTTTTCCATCGAGCGTGTTGAGGGCTGCTGCATCAACGGAGGCATCGTTGATGGTGATGGAATAGGCATTGCCGGTTCCGTTGAGTGCGGCGAGTGTGGCGAGATCGCCCTCAGCGATGGTGGCGGTGATGATGCCGGATGTTTCATCAGCGAGGTCATTGGCCTGAGCAGTGGTGGCGGTGCCGCTGTCGACGGTGATGGCCTCGTCGCCTAAGCCGGTGATGCCGTCTGACGTGACAGCCTCAATGAGCTCCGCGGCTGTACCTGTGAGTGTGGTGACGGCGGAGGCATCGATGCTTCCTGTGGTCTTGCCGTTGAGGGCGTTGAGGACTGAAGCCGTGAGAGAGGTGTCAGTGAGAGTGACGTCCTCGTCACCGAGATTGCTGATGCCGCCTGAGTCGAAGGCGGTGTTGAGATCTACAGCTGCACCAGTGAGTGTGTTGAGGGTGTTGGCGTTGATGGTGCCGGATGTGTTGTCATCGAGGGCGTTGAGGACTGAAGCCGTGAGAGAGGTGTCAGTGAGAGTGACGTCCTGATCACTGAGATTGCTGATGCCGCCTGAGTCGAAGGCGGTGTTGAGATCTACAGCTGCACCAGTGAGTGTGTTGAGGGTGCTGGCATCGATGATTCCTGTGGTGTTGTTATCGAGGGCGTTGAGGACTGAAGCCGTGAGAGAGGTGTCAGTGAGAGTGACGTCCTGATCACTGAGATTGCTAATGCCGCCTGAGTCGAAGGCGGTGTTGAGATCGACGGCTGCACCAGTGAGTGTGGTGATGGCAGCGGCGTCGATGGCAACAGTGGTTTTTGCGTCGAGCGTGTTGAGGGCTGCTGCATCAGCGGCGGCATCGTCGATGGTGATGGAATAGGCATTGCCTGTTCCGGTGAGGCCTGCGAGTGTGGCGAGATCGCCCTCAGCGATGGTGGCGGTGACGATGCCGGATGTGGCAGCAGCGAGGTCATTGGCCTGAGCCGTGGTGGCGGTGCCGCTGTCGACGGTGATGGCCTCGTCGCCTAAGCCTGTGATGCCGTTGGCTGTAACAGCCTCGATGAGGTCCGTGGCGGAACCAGTGAGTGCGGTGATGGAGGAGGCATCGATGCTTCCTGTGGTCTTGCCGTTGAGGGCGTTGAGGACTGAAGCCGTGAGAGATGTGTCAGTGAGAGTGACGTCCTGATCACTGAGATTGCTGATGCCGCCTGAGTCGAAGGCGGTGTTGAGATCGACGGCTGCACCAGTGAGTGTGTTGAGGGTGCTGGCATCGATGCTTCCTGTGGTCTTGCCGTTGAGGGCGTTGAGGACTGAAGCCGTGAGAGATGTGTCAGTGAGAGTGACGTCCTGATCACTGAGATTGCTGATGCCGCCTGAGTCGAAGGCGGTGTTGAGATCGACGGCTGCACCAGTGAGCGTGTTGAGGGTGCTGGCATCGATGCTTCCTGTGGTTTTGTTATCGAGAGTGTTGAGCCCCGTAACATCAACCGAGGTGTCTGAAATGGTGATGTCTTCATCACCAAGACCGGTTATTCCCGATAGGCCATAGATCGAATTAATATCGAAAAGTGACCCGGTGATGCGGGTTACAAAAGTTGCATCAAATGTTCCGCCGTTTAGAAGTCGGGTGTTGATTAAATTGGCGGCCGTAATCGTTGACATGTTGGTAAATATTGCTGCTAATCTGTTTGCCCGGCTGCGCTGTTCTTAGTTGCTGCAGATATGAAAGCGACGATTATCCTGCTCAGGATTGCAGTGAGGATGGTGGAATAGGGGCTGCTGGATTCAAAGGAATTGGAAAGTGTGCCGTCAGATGCTTTGTGGCCTTCAGCAGCGAAGTTGATTGATGATCCTGAGTGGAAGAAGCTGAGCGTTGTGGTTTCGCCAGCTGTTAGGGAAGCGGCATCGTCTGCCAGGGCGAGTCGGCTACGGGAGGTGGCTGTATCCCACTGGATTTGCTTGTGACCTGAGCTGGAGCCAGTGCCCTGATTGTTGATTGCACCTGTGGCAGCCGTGGTGTCGAAGATGGTGAGGCCGACTGGTCGCAAGAAGTCGTTGTCGACAGCTTTCCGATCGACGTCAGGACCAAGCTGAGTCATCGACATTGCTGAACCTCCTCAGGGCGCGCAATGCGTTGTTCGCTAGGTATTTGTGCTTGGTAGGAACCAGCTAACACCCAGTTCTCAGAAAACTCTCACCAATTTTCAAGGTTTTTCAGTTGCGGTTAGCCCCCGTGTGAGCCCGATAGTGCACGATTTGTGCTCGCTCGGTACGCGAATCTGCTTTGGCTGGCGTGAGTGCAGGCTGCATCGCGGCCTGTATTTCGCTTTTGAAGCCGTTTTTTTGGGAAGCTCCCCGAATTGGTTGCGGTCAATGCGCACTCCGTCTAGGTGCATGGACCCTTGCAGCTGTGTGGGCGTCACCCCGAAATGCTCTTGGCAGCTCTTGAACAATGACCTTCGCGATTCAGATAGCTCAGTGCTGAGCTCGTCGGCGGGGACTGTTTTCATCGGGCGCCTGGCGCACCAATGGAGCATGTCGATGGCGGCTTCATGGCGAGCTTCGCGCTTGGCGACCGTTGCGTTGGAATCCAGCCAATGCCCGCAATGGACAGCGCTTCCCGGTGCAGTTGCGCATTGAGGTGATCGACCGAGTGGGCATCCTCAAGGACATCCTGATGCGTCTTTCGGATGGATCGATCAACGTCAGTGATGCGCGTGTGAAAACGACCTATGGCAAACCAGCCCGGATCGATTTGCGCGTGGAGCTGGCTGGTGCCGACCTGTTGCAGCGCACCATGGATCAGATCCGTTCGATGGCGGATGTGCTCGATATCGCGCGAACGGGTCAGGGGTGATTCGCAGCTTTGAAGGTTGCGCTGACCCTGCCCGTTGTGGTTTGGACGGATCAGAGGATCAAGGAGTCCGCGGATAGTTCGTTGACTCCTTTGAGGTTGATTTGAAAGTCAGCAAAGAGGTCGTCGTCAATATTGAGTCTGAGGACAGCGTTGTTAAACCTTGCCTGGCCAATGTCTGAGAAGCGATCGGATCCAATGAAGACAAAGGCTTGATCACCGTTCGTGTTTGGATCGGCATCAATCCGTGAGAGGTCGATGGTGTCGTCTGCTGTGAAATCAGTGATCTGATCTCTTGTTGCATTGGTTATGCCGGAGTCATTGATGGATTGAAAGAGAAAAGTATCGGCATTGCTGCCGCCGGTGAGTTTGTCTTTGTCTTCTTTGCCGATGAGTGTGTCGTTGCCGCCTTTGCCGTTGAGGCGATTTTTACCTGAATTGCCTTCAATTCTGTTGTCCAGGTCATTGCCAGTGCCATTGAGATTGTCAGTGCCCGTGAGGATCAGGTTTGCAAGACCGTCTGGAAGGGTCACGCTTTCGGAGGACCTGATCGTTGAGGTGATGAGATCGTTGGTATCGATGATGAGATCAGCATTGTCACTGAGGGAACCCTGAGTTCCGGGCTGAGGGAGTGAAAGGATGGCTGGATTGCCGTTGGCATCAGTGATGCTGCCGCCGTTGAGTGCGAGTGCTGTGGAAGAGAGCTGATCGAGATCAGCGGAGGTGTCACCGTCTTGAACGGTGTATTGGAAGGTGAGGGTGTTGGTGCCGGAGCCGGAGGTAAAGATCGCTTTGCGATCGGTGGTGCCGGTTTCGAGCTGGAGAGTGGGTGTGCCGCCAGTGGTGTCAACGACAACGGGTTTTGAGAAGCCGATGGTGAGGTTGATGACAGCACCGATGGTGTAGACGCCATTGACGGTGGAGGAGTTCACGCCAGGAGCAGCCCCCGTGTTGCGGAAGAAGAGGGTGTCACCGGCGGCATTGCCAATGAAGAGATCAGGGTCGCTGTCGTTATCAGGATCGGCAAAGGCCGGGCTTGCGTTGAAGCCCACATCAGTAATTCCGAAGGGATTGGGTTCACCGTTGGCCCCGCGTTCTTGGCTGTAGGCGGGAGCGGTGGAGCCTGGAGGGGCGTTGTTGCGGAAGACAAGGGTGTTGCCGTCTCGATTGCCGATGAAGAGATCAAGATCACCGTCGCCATCGGCATCGGTGAAGGCGGGGGCGGCGGAGAGTCCTACATCGTTGATTCCAAAGGGATTGGTGGCAGCTGGTGCGTAAGCGGGAGTGGTGGCTCCTGGAGTGGCGTTGTTGCGGAAGACAAGGGTTTTACCGCGTAGGTTGCCGATGAAGAGATCAAGATCGCCGTCGTTATCGGTATCTGTAAAGGCGGGCTTGGCGAAACGGCCCACGTCGGTGATTCCGAAAGGATTGGGTTCACCGTTGGCCCCGCGTTCTTGGCTGTAGGCGGGAGCGGTGGAGCCTGGAGGGGCGTTGTTGCGGAAGAAGAGGGTGTTGCCGGCTCGATTGCCGATGAAGAGATCAAGGTCACCATCGTCATCAATGTCGGTGAGGGTTGGGCTGGCGGCGCGACCTACATCAGTAATCCCGAAAGGATTGGTGACTGCTGGTGCGTAGGCGGGAGCGGTGGAGCCTGAAGCGGCGGTGTTGCGGAAGAAGAGGGTGTTGCCGGCTCGATTGCCGATGAAGAGATCAAGATCATCGTCGCCATCAATGTCGGCAAAGGTGGGTTTGGCGGAGAGGCCGACATCGGAAATTCCGAAAGGATTGCTGGCTTCTAAAACGTATGTGCGGGTGTCCGTGCTGACGAAGGGCGCGATGCCGTCGATCACCAGATCGGCATTGCTGCTGAGAGAGCCTGCTGCGCCTGGGTTGGGGAGATTGAGGATGGCGTTGTTACCTGCGGCATCCTGAATGGTTCCGCCGTTGAGGGCGAGTGCGGAGGAGGAGAGCTGATCGAGATCAGCGGAGGAATCACCGTCTTGAACGATGTATTGGAAGGTGAGGGTGTTGGTGCCTGAACCGGAGGTGAAGATCGCTTTGCGATCGATGGTTCCGGTTTCGAGCTGGAGAGCTGGGGTGCCTGTGACGACAACATCCTCATCGAAGGTCACGGTGAGGTTGATGACGGAGCCGATGCCGTAGGAGCCGTCGGCGGTGGTGGAGTCGACGCCCGTGACAGTGGGCTGGTTGCCGTCGATCACCAGATCGGCATTGGTGCCAAGTGATCCGGTATCGCCTGGTTCAGCAAGGGTGAGGATGGCATTGTTACCTGCAGCATCGGCGATGGAGCCGCCATTGAGTTCGAGTGCTGTTGAGGAAAGCTGATCAAGATCAGCGGAGGTGTCACCGTCTTGAACGGTGTATTGAAAAGTGAGAGTGGTGCTGCCTGAGCCGGAAATGAAGATCGCTTTGCGATCGATGGTTCCGGTTTCGAGCTGAAGAGTGGGCGTGCCTGTGACGACAACATCCTCATCGAAGGTCACGGTGAGGTTGATGACGGAGCCAATGCCGTAGGAGCCGTCGGCGGTGGTTGAACTCACGCCCGTCACAGTGGGCTGGTTGCCGTCGATCACCAGATCGGCATTGGTGCCAAGTGATCCGGTATCGCCTGGTTCAGCAAGGGTGAGGATGGCATTGTTACCTGCAGCATCGGCGATGGAGCCGCCATTGAGTTCGAGTGCTGTTGAGGAAAGCTGATCAAGATCAGCGGAGGTGTCACCGTCTTGAACGGTGTATTGAAAAGTGAGAGTGGTGCTGCCTGAGCCGGAAATGAAGATCGCTTTGCGATCGATGGTTCCGGTTTCGAGCTGGAGAGCTGGGGTGCCTGTGACGACAACATCCTCATCGAAGGTCACGGTGAGGTTGATGACCGAGCCGATTCCATAGGTGCCATCAGCGGTGGCAGAGTTGACCGGGGCGATGGCAGCGGTGTTACGGAAGAAGAGAGTGTTGCCGTCTTCATCGCCGATAAAGAGATCAAGATCACCGTCGTTATCGGCATCAGCAAAGACAGGGCTTGCGGTGGAGGCAACTTGTGTAATCCCGAAGGGATTGGTTTCAGCTGCGGCGAAAGCGGGCGTGGTGGCGCCTGGAGTGGCGGTGTTACGGAAAAAGAGGGTGTTGCCATCTCGATTGCCGATAAAGAGATCAAGATCACCGTCGTTATCGGCATCAGCAAAGGCCGGGCTAGCTAAGGAGCCAACATCCGTAATCCCGAAGGGATTGGTTTCAGCTGCAGCGAAAGCAGGAGTGGGGGCGCCTGGAGCGGCGGTGTTGCGGAAGAAAAGGTTGTCGCCGTCTTCATTGCCGATGAAGAGATCAAGATCGCCGTCGCCATCGGCGTCAGCAAAGGCAGGGCTTACGAAGAGGCCAACCTCAGTAATCCCGAAGAGATTGGTTGCAGCTCCAGCGAAAGCGGGAGCTGTTGCGCTTGCAGCGGCGGTGTTAAGGAAGGAGAAGGTGTCGCCGTCTTCATTGCCGATGAAGAGATCAAGATCACCGTCGTTATCGGCATCAGCAAAGGCAGGGCTTGCGGTGGCGTCAACATTCGTTATCCCGAAGGGATTGATTTCAGCTGCGGCGAAAGCAGGAGTGGTGGCGCCTGAAGGGGAGGTGTTGCGGAAGAAGAGGGTGTTGCCGTCTCCCTCGCCAATGAAGAGATCGAGATCACCGTCCTTATCGACATCGGCAAAGGTTGGGCCTGCGAAGGAGCCAACACCCGTAATCCCGAAGGGGTTGGTGACAGCTGCGGCGAATGACGGAGAGGTTTGAGGGGCTGTTGTGTCTTTGGTGGTGGAATCAGTGGCTTGCGTTGCTGAATTACCGGCTAAGTCGCTGACATCGGCGGTGATGTTGAGGGTGCCGTCGTTTAAGGAAGAGAGATCGAGGCCAGAGACGGAATAGCTGTTGCTGTTGACGGTTGCGGTGGTGTTGATGGGAGTGCCACCACCAGAGGAGGTGATGTTGATGGAAACGGTCTGGCCGTTTTCTGCGCCGGTGGTGGAGCCAGAGATGGTGACGGAGGAATCTTCTGTTGCGTTGAGGAAACCATCGCCGCCGTTATTGATGGCAACAGAGATGGTGGGCGCCACACCGTCGATCACCAGAGCCGCATTGGTGCCAAGTGATCCCGTATCGCCTGGAGCAGCGAGGGTGAGGATGGCGTTATTACCTGCAGCATCGGCGATGGAGCCGCCATTGAGTTCGAGTGCTGTTGAGGAAAGCTGATCAAGATCAGCGGAAGTATCCCCTTCTTGAACGGTGTATTGGAAGGTGAGGGTGTTGGTGCCTGAGCCGGAGACGAAGATCGCTTTGCGATCGATGGTTCCGGTTTCAAGCTGAAGAGTGGGTATGCCGACTGTGGTGTCGACAACAACAGCTTCTGAAAAGGAAACAGTGAGGTTGATGAAATCGCCGATGCCGTAGGAGACGTCGGCGTTGGTTGAACTCACGCCCGTGACAGTGGGCCTGGTGGTGTCGATCACCAGAGCCGCATTGTCGCCAAGTGATCCCGTATCGCCTGGAGCAGCGAGGGTGAGGATGGCGTTATTACCTGCAGCATCGGCGATGGAGCCGCCATTGAGTTCGAGTGCTGTTGAGGAAAGCTGATCAAGATCAGCGGAAGTATCCCCTTCTTGAACGGTGTATTGGAAGGTGAGGGTGTTGGTGCCCGAGCCGGAGACGAAGATCGCTTTGCGATCGATGGTTCCGGTTTCAAGCTGAAGAGTGGGTATGCCGACTGTGGTGTCGACAACAACAGCTTCTGAAAAGGAAACAGTGAGGTTGATGAAATCGCCGATGCCGTAGGAGACGTCGGCGTTGGTTGAACTCACGCCCGTGACAGTGGGCCTGGTGGTGTCGATCACCAGAGCCGCATTGTCGCCAAGTGATCCCGTATCGCCTGGAGCAGCGAGGGTGAGGATGGCGTTATTACCTGCAGCATCGGCGATGGAGCCGCCATTGAGTTCGAGTGCTGTTGAGGAAAGCTGATCAAGATCAGCGGAAGTATCCCCTTCTTGAACGGTGTATTGGAAGGTGAGGGTGTTGGTGCCTGAGCCGGAGACGAAGATCGCTTTGCGATCGATGGTTCCGGTTTCAAGCTGAAGAGTGGGTATGCCGACTGTGGTGTCGACAACAACAGCTTCTGAAAAGGAAACAGTGAGGTTGATGAAATCGCCGATGCCGTAGGAGACGTCGGCGTTGGTGGAGTCGACGCCCGTGACAGTGGGCTGGTTGCCGTCGATCACCAGAGCGGCATTGTCGCCAAGCGATCCTTGTTCCCCTGGATCAGCGAGGGTGAGGATGGCGTTATTACCTGCAGCATCGGCGATGGAGCCGCCATTGAGTTCGAGTGCTGTTGAGGAAAGCTGATCAAGATCAGAGGAAGTATCCCCTTCTTGAACGGTGTATTGGAAGGTGAGGGTGTTGGTGCCTGAGCCAGAGGTAAAGGTCGCTTTGCGATCGATGGTGCCGGTTTCAAGTTGAAGTGTGGGTGTGCCGCCTGAGGTGTCGACAACAACGGGTTCTGAGAAGGAAACAGTGAGGTTGATGACATCGCCGATGCCGTAGGTGCCATCTGGTGTGGTGGAGGCGACCGGGGCTACGGGTGTTGCAGCGGTGTTGAGGAAGAAGGCGGTGTCGCCGTTGAAATTGCCGATGAAGAGGTCGAGATCACCGTCGTTATCGGCATCCGCAAAGGCGGGCTTAGCAGCAAAGCCCTCTTTGGAGATTCCGAAGGGATTGTTTTCAGATGCGGCGTAAGCGGGTGAGGTGGCGCCTAGAGCGGCGGTGTTGCGGAAGAAGAGGGTGTTGCCGGCGCTGTTGCCGATAAAGAGATCAAGGTCGCCGTCTCCATCGGCGTCAGCAAAGGCCGGGGTTGCAGAAAAGCCAACATCTGTAATTCCAAAGGGATTGGTGACAGCTGAGGCGAATTCGGGCTCGGTGCTGCCTGGAGCGGCGATGTTGCGGAAGAAGAAGGTGTCGCCTCTATTCGCAACACTGTTGCCGATGAAGAGATCAAGATCCCCGTCTCCATCGGCGTCAGCAAAGGCAGGGCTGGCATTGATGACAATGGGGATTCCGAAGGGGGTGTCTCCACCTTCTTGTATGAACGCCGGAGTGTCGGCTGAGCCGGTGTTGCGGAAGAAGAAAGTGCTTCCGAAGGTGTCACCAATGAAGAGATCAAGATCGCCATCCCGATCAATGTCGGCAAATTCAGGTTTGGCGATAGATCTATCTGCAACCTCCGTAATCCCGAAGGGATTGGTTTCAGCTGCTGCAAAAGCGGGTGAAGTGGCGCCTAGAACGGCGGTGTTGCTGAAGAAGAGGATCTCGCCGTCTGCACCGCCGATGAAGAGATCGAAGTCACCGTCTCCATCAATGTCGGTGAGGGTTGGGCTGGCTTGCAAGCGCACATCCGTAATCCCGAAGGGATTGGTTGCAGCTGCGGCGAAAGCGGGAGCCGTCGCGAAGCTGCCTTGGCTGCCGGTGGGCCTGGTGGTGTCGATCACCAGAGCCGCATTGTCGCCAAGTGATCCCGTATCGCCTGGAGCAGCGAGGGTGAGGATGGCGTTATTACCTGCAGCATCGGCGATGGAGCCGCCATTCAGTTCGAGTGCTGTTGAGGAAAGCTGATCAAGATCAGCGGAAGTATCCCCTTCTTGAACGGTGTATTGGAAGGTGAGGGTGTTGGTGCCTGAGCCAGAGGTAAAAATCGCTTTGCGATCGATGGTGCCGGTTTCAAGCTGAAGTGTGGGTGTGCCGCCTGAGGTGTCGACAACAACGGGTTCTGAGAAGGAAACGGTGAGGGTTATGACGTCGCCGATGCCGTAGGTGCCACTGGCCGTTTCTGAAGTCACTGGGGCTACGGGTGTGGCGGCGGTGTTGCGGAAGAAGTTGGTGAGGCCGCCACTGTTGCCGATGAAGAGATCGAGATCGCCGTCGTCATCGATATCGGCAAAGGCAGGTCTGGAGATGAAGCCAACATCCGTGATCCCAAAGGGAGTGGTTCCTTCTTGTTGGGTGAAAGCGGGAGCGTTTGCAGAACCGGTGTTGCGGAAGAAGAGGGTGTCGCCATCCTCAATTCCGATGAAGAGATCAAAATCACCGTCATTGTCGATATCAGCAAAAGCAGGTTTGGCGTAGGAGCCAACATCCGGAATATCGAAGGGAGTGGTTCCTTCTTGTTGGGTGTAAGCGGGAGCGCTCGCAGAACCGGTGTTGCGGAAGAAGAGGGTGTTGGCGGGTCTGTTGCCGATGAAGAGATCAAAATCACCGTCATTGTCGATATCAGCAAAAGCAGGGCTGGCGGAGGAGCCAACATTCGTAATCCCGAAAGGATTGGTTGCAGCTCCAGCGAAAGCGGGAGCTGTTGCGCTTGCAGCGGCGGTGTTAAGGAAGAAGAGGGTGTTGGCGGTTCTGTTGCTAATAAAAAGATCAAGATCACCGTCGCCGTCGATATCGGCAAATTCAGGGCTGGCGGAGGAGCCAACATTCGTAATCCCGAAGGGAATGATTTCAGCTGGTGCGAAAGCGGGAGTGGTGGCGCTTGGAGCGGCGGTGTTGCGGAAAAAGTTGGTGTCGCCGTCTTCATTGCCAATAAAAAGATCAAGATCACCGTCGCCGTCGATATCGGCAAATTCAGGGCTGGAGGATTGGCCAACATCCATAATCCCGAAGGGATTCGTGACTGCTGCGGCGTAAGCGGGAGCCGTCGCGAAGCTGCCTTGGCTGCCGGTGGGCCTGGTGGTGTCGATCACCAGAGCCGCATTGTCGCCAAGTGATCCCGTATCGCCTGGAGCAGCGAGGGTGAGGATGGCGTTATTACCTGCAGCATCGGCGATGGAGCCGCCATTGAGTTCGAGTGCTGTTGAGGAAAGCTGATCAAGATCAGCGGAAGTATCCCCTTCTTGAACGGTGTATTGGAAGGTGAGGGTGTTGGTGCCTGAGCCGGATTCAAAGATCGCTTTGCGATCGATGGTTCCTGTTTCCAGCTGAAGAGTGGGTGTACCGCCAGAGGTGTTGACAACAACGGCTTCTGAGAAGGAAACAGTGAGGTTGATGACATCGCCGATGCCATAGGAGCCATCAGCGGTGGCTGACTCGACCGGGGCTACGGGTGTGGCGGCGGTGTTAAGGAAGAAGACGGTGTCGCCGGATCCACTGCCGATGAAGAGATCGAGATCGCCATCGCCATCGATATCGGCAAAGGCGGGGTTTGCGGAAGAGACAACACTCGCAATCCCGAAGGGGTTGGTGACAACTGCGGCGTAAACCGGCGAGGTGGCGCCTGGAGCGGCGGTGTTTCGGAAGAAGAGGGTGTTGCCGTCGAAATTACTGATGAAAAGATCGAGATCGCCGTCGCCATCGACATCAGCAAAGGCCGGGCTAGCTGAGGAGCCAACACCCGTAATCCCGAAGGGATTGTTTTCAGATGCGGCGTAAGCGGGTGAGGTGGCGCCTAGAGCGGCGGTGTTGCGGAAGAAGACGGTGTCGCCTTTGCCACTGCCGATGAAGAGATCAAGATCGCCGTCGTTATCGGCGTCAGTAAAGGCCGGGTTGGCTCGGCCGCCAAGCCCCGTAAGGCCGCCAACATTCGTAATCCCGAAGGGATTGTTTTCAGATGCGGCGTAAGCGGGTGAGGTGGCGCCTAGAGCGGCGGTGTTGCGGAAGAAGACGGTGTCGCCGTTGCCACTGCCGATGAAGAGATCAAGATCGCCGTCGTTATCGGCGTCAGCGAAGGCAGGGCTGGCTTCGTCAACATCTGTAATCCCGAAGGGATTGGTGACGGCTGTTGCGTAAGCGGGCGTGGTGCTGTCTGGAGCGGCAGTGTTGCGGAAAAAGACGGTATCGCCGTCGAGATTGCCTATGAAAAGATCCAGATCACCGTCGTTATCGGCATCAGCAAAGGCAGGGCTAGCGACTAACCCAATGTCCCTAATCCCGAAGGGATTGATTTCAGCTGCGGCGAAAGCGGGAGCTGTCGCAAAACTCCCCTGGCTTCCGGTAGGTCTGGTGGTGTCGATCACTAGAGCGGCATTGTAGCCTAGAGATCCGGCTTCGCCTGGTTCAGCGAGAGTGAGGATGGCGTTGTTCCCTGCGGCATCGGCGATGGTGCCGCCGTTGAGTTCGAGTGCTGTTGAGGAAAGCTGATCAAGATCAGCGGAAGTATCCCCTTCTTGAACGATGTATCGGAAGGTGAGAGTGGTGCTGCCTGAGCCAGAGGTAAAGGTCGCTTTGCGATCGATGGTGCCGGTTTCAAGCTGAAGTGTGGGTGTGCCGCCTGAGGTGTCGACAACAACGGGTTCTGAGAAGGAAACGGTGAGGGTTATGACGTCGCCGATGCCGTAGGAGCCGTCTTGGGTTGTGGAGTCAACCGGTGCTACGGGTGTGGGCGCGGTGTTGCGGAAGAAGAGGGTGTTGCCGGAGACATTGCCGATGACGAGATCAAGATCGCCGTCGTTATCGGCGTCAGCCAAAGCCGGGCTGGCGTTGGAATCAAGCTCCGTGATCCCGAAAGGATTGGGTTCAGCTGCGGCGAATTCGGGCTCGGTGCTGCCTGGAGCGGCGGTGTTGCGGAAGAAGAGGGTGTTGGCGGGTCTGTTGCCGATGAAGAGATCAAGATCGCCGTCTCCATCGGCATCAGCAATGGCCGGGGTTGAAAAGTCATCAACACGCGTAATCCCGAAGGGATTGAATGCAGCTGCGGCGAATTCGGGCTCGGTGCTGCCTGGAGCTGCGGTGTTGCGGAAGAAGATGGTGTCGCCGTCGATGCTGCCGATGAAGAGATCAAGATCACCGTCGCCATCGGCGTCAGCCAAGGCCGGACTGGCGGCGGGATCTACAACCGTGATCCCAAAGGGATTGGGTTCAGCTGCGGCGAATTCGGGCTCGGTGCTGCCTGGAGCGGCGGTGTTGCGGAAGAAGATGGTGTCGCCGAATACATTGCCGATGAAGAGATCAAGATCACCGTCGTTATCGGCATCAGCAAAGGCAGGGCTAGCGAAGGAGCCAACACCCGTAATCCCGAAGGGATTCGTGACTGCTGCGGCGTAAGCGGGTGAGGTGCTGCCTGGAGCGGCGGTGTTGCGGAAGAAGACGGTGTCGCCGCCTTCATTGCCGATGAAGAGATCAAGATCACCGTCGTTATCGGCATCAGCAAAGGCAGGGCTGGCGAAGGAGCCAACACCCGTAATCCCGAAGGGATTGGTTGCAGCTGCGGCGAAAGCGGGAGCTGTCGCAAAACTCCCCTGGCTGCCTGTCGGTCTGGTGGTGTCGATCACCAGAGCCGCATTGGTGCCAAGTGATCCCGTATCGCCTGGAGCAGCGAGGGTGAGGATGGCGTTATTACCTGCAGCATCGGCGATGGAGCCGCCATTGAGTTCGAGTGCTGTTGAGGACAGCTGATCAAGATCAGCGGAAGTATCCCCTTCTTGAACGGTGTATTGGAAGGTGAGGGTGTTGGTGCCTGAGCCGGAGACGAAGATCGCTTTGCGATCGATGCTGCCGGTTTCCAGCTGAAGGGTGGGTGTGCCGACTGTGGTGTCGACAACAACAGCCTCTGAAAAGGCAACGGTGAGATTGATGACCGAGCCAATGCCGTAGGAGCCATCAGCGGTGGCTGACTCGACCGGGGCTACGGGTGTGGCGGCGGTGTTAAGGAAGAAGACGGTGTCGCCGGATCCACCTACAGTGCCAATAAAAAGATCAAGATCGCCGTCGCCGTCGATATCGGCAAATTCAGGTCTGGCGAGTTCGACACCACGCTCGATCCCGAAGGGATCGATTTCAGCTGGTGCGAAATCAGGGGCTGTCGCGCGCAGGAGGCTGCCGGTGGGCCTGGTGGTGTCGAGTGAGGCCTCAACCGCAACGGCGATGCCATCAAGAATAAGGATGCGTTGGTCGTTTTCTCGATCAGCGGAGGGATCGGGAGTTTCTCCGCGCAACAGGGACGAGAAGATTGCGCCTTCATCACCAGCCGTGTCGGTTGAGTCGTTGAGGCGCCGATCGATGGCATGGCCGAGTTCCTCGAGCAGCACGGCCTCGATCTGCTCAGCGGTGGCCAGCTCCAGCCAGGCGGCATTGAGGTAGATGCGTTCGCCACCCTCCGGCGCTGCGCTGGTGTAAGCAGCAATCAGGCCATCCATCGTTGTGGCATCGAGGATCTGGACGCTGATCCCAAGACCTGGTCCGCTGATGTTGGCCAGCAGAGCATCGCGGTTGGTGCCGGGCGGCACCCCAAACACCTTGAGAAGAAGGCTGTTGAAGGCGTCTTGATTGCTGCTCCAGGTCGCCAGGCGATCTTCCAGCCGCAGCAGAGCCTCGTGGAGGTTGGCGTTGGTGGATGTGGAGGTGGCTGTGAGGAGTAGTTGAGTCATCGCTCAGTCGATCCGCTTGTGTTGGGTGTGGCTTGAAGCGACTTGAGCGGGGGTGATTGACATCGGCGGGAACGGCCGATGGCGAGCAGGTGAACGCCGAGATGGCGTTTGAGCAGGCGCAACATTGCCGTGTTGCGGTGATCAATTGCGGCACGACCGGTGGGGATGGCAGCAGCGTTCTGGCGGCGGAAGCCCTCAGCCAGCAGGCTCAGAGCGCGAGCGCGGCTGCGGTGGCCCGTGGCGACGAACAGGCTGGAGTAGCGAACACTGCCAGCTCCGGTGCGGTGAGCCAGCACCCAGCCCACCGGGGCGTCGTGATGCAGCAGGGCGAGGCTGATGGACGGTTCGAGCTCGCGTTGATCAACAGGGGGTTGCAGTTCAGTGGGAGCGTCGAGGGCGCGGGCTTGGTTGACCTGCGTTTCGCTGAGCTGGTGCCATGGGAGGAGGCTGTAGGGAGCTGCAATAGGAAAGCGATCAGCCCAGTTGATGCCATCAATCTGGTGGCTGCGGCCCTCGAGCAGCACGAAATCAGTGCGGGGCGTACTCCATCCGAGCCTGGCAAGGATCGGCTCAAAGCAGGTGCTGAGTTCCGGGCTGGCCTTGTAGCGGAGGGTGAGGGGGGCAATGTCTTCCTTGGCCAGAAAGACCATCAGCCGGCGCAAAAGGCCGGTGCCGATGCCGCGTCGTCGCCAAGGCACATCCACCTTGAGGGAGAGCAGCTGGGCTGATCCATCAGCCTGGCGCTCGGCAATCGCCAATCCCACCATCACACCAGAGGCCATGGCCGAAAGGCCCAGCAGTTCACCCTTGATGCGGGTGATGGCCGTGCTGCCTGGTGCGAGGGAAGGGAAGGTGAGCTCGGCGTATGGGGCGAGGTTGGCGGGGGTGAGGTGAAACACCCGCTGGTAGCGGATCGGGGTGCCGGGTGATGCAGGTGTGTCGTGGTGGGAGTCGGTTGTGGCAGTGGGAGTGGAGGGTTGCGGCAACCCGAAGGGCCTCAGGGTTGGTCCTTGGTGTGGCTTGCCGCTGGGCGCCATGGGGCGCACATGCAACAGTTCTGGCTGATCGGGAATTTTCACCAGACAATCGATCTCCTCGCCTTGCAGGCCAAGAGCCCGCGGTTGGCGCACTCCTGGCAGCACGGCCACATCAAAGAGTTCATCAATGGGGTCGGGGAGGTCCAGGCTGTGCACGATCTCGCCAGTGGCCAGATCAATCACACGCAAGCCACAACAGCCACCGGGGTTGCCCTCGGCATTCAATCGCTCCTCGAGCGGCAGGCCGGTGAACTCGGGTGAACGCAGCTTGGAGAGGCCCACCACGGCAAATCCTGCGGCAAAGGCGAGTCCGCGCACAAAGCCGGAGAGATAGCAGAGTGCTCGAAATTGGCCGTCCTCGATCCAGCCGAGTTCGCCAGTGCCGGAGTTGAGCAGCCAGAGTTTGCCATCGCGCCAGCGGGGAGAATGGGGCATGGCCAGACCGGTGGCCGCCAGCTCACCCGATGGAATGTGAATCACCACTCCGCCTTCACTGCGCTGGTTGCGCCAGGAGGAGGGATCCCCGCTGCTGCAGAAGGCGGTCGCCCAGGTGGGGAGGCCGTCTTTGAGGGCAAGGCCGTTGAGGTGACAGCGGTCGTCGCCAGCGAATTGGGTGATGAACGGTGGAGCCCAGGTGGGCGCAAAGCTGCAGCGTGGCTTGATGGTGGCCAGGCAGCTGAAGGCTGTGTTCACAAAGATCGGTTGGTCGTCGGCGTCGAGCACGAGTTCGTGCGCATTCACCTCACCGGTGGTGAAGCTGGCAGCGGGTACATAAAGGCGATCACCGCCCTCATGGAGCTGGCCTGGCGCCAGGAGGTTGTCGAGGCGCCAGAGCTGGCAACGAGCAGCCATCCAGAGGCTTTCGCCAGCAACGAACAGTCCCATCGGCCGATCAAAGAGCCGTTCGTTCAGCTTGATCTGCGGCTGGTCGGTTGCGTCGGTTCCGAGCAGCAGCAGGCGATTGGCGCGGTACGTGCTGAAGGCCAGTGAGATGTTGGCTTCTCGCAGCCAGCTGGCGAGTCCCGACGAGGAAGCGATCGAAACAGACTCAGAGGCTTGGTGATTCCGCATTGCAGGTGTTGAGCCGAACCTGCAATCAACAACTTCTTCTAGCGAGGTGAAATTCTTTTGGCTCTCATTTTGATGATTTGTCGTGGTAAGCGAATCTTTCGGCAAAGGTGATGTCTGCTCATTCAGTGCACGAGTTGTTCCAGCAGGCCTTCCAAGTGCCCAACCCAGGCAGCCGTGTTGAACAGAGGCAGGTTGTGTTGCTGATCAAGCAGATGGCGGCGCAGGCGCCTCAGTTCGGCAGGTTGACGGCCCAGGGCGATGGCTTTTTGCTGGTAGGCCTCGGGTGTTGAGCAGATCAGCTCATTGAGCCCTGTGGCGGCGCAGAGACTGGCGCCCATGCGCGAGGCAAAGTTCTCGCCTGGGCAACTCAACAGGGGAAGGCCGGCTGCCAGTGCAGTCACCGCCGTGGCCCCAGAGCTGTAAGGGCTGGTGTCGAGCAGTAAATCGGCGAGGCTGCAGGCCTGAGAGAACAAGGCGCTCTCCAGCTTTGGGCTGAAGACCAGGCGCTGAGGCCCCAACCCCGCTGCTCTGGCTTTCTTGCGCAGGCGCTCTTCCACCAAAGGCTGATCATTGATGATCCAAAGCAGCGCATCCGGCACCTGCTGCAGGATCTCCAGCCAACAATGAAATCGCATCGGTGTGATCTTCTCGGCTCGGTGGAAGCAGGCGAACACCACGGCGTCCTCCGGCAGGCCGATGTCGTTGCGAGTCAGTGCTGGCTGGGCTGCATCGCTGCACTCCTTCAATGAGCTTGAGCTCACGAATGCCCAAGGCAGGCGGTGCACTGTTTCTCTGTAGTGGGAGTCGTGCTCTGGTGGGATCAACCAGGTATCGGCGATCAGCCCATCGATCCAGTCGGCCCCCAGTGAGCCTGGGTATCCGAGGTAATGGAGTTGCAAGGGCGCGGGCCTGCGGGCCAGCACGTCCGGACGCCCATGGTGGGTATGGCCCATCAGGTCGATCAGCACATCGATGCCATCGGCCCGGATCTGCTGGGCGATCGCCTCGCTGCTGTCTGCCGCCACGATCTTGAAATGGTCCACGCCCTTGCGGATCGCAGCGCTGACCGCATCGGAAATGTCGCTGAGGGAATAGGCGAACACCTCGAAGCGTCTTCGGTCGTGTTTTGAGAACACGCCATGGATCAGATGGCCCATGGCATGGTCGCGGAAATCGGCTGAGAGGTAGCCGATGCGCAGGCGTTGGCTGTTTAGACGGGGTGGTGGCGGTAGGTGCCGGCCGGCTATGCGGGCGCGGGTGGGTTCGCTCCAGCGTTCACCCAGGCGACGGTGAAGGGCGGGTGGAAGTGCAAACAAAGATGCGGTGAGGGGGGCAACCAGGGGGCCATCACTGCTCTCGGCGTAGCGCTGCAACTGCCTGAGCATCCGAGCAGCACGGCGGTCGTAGTCATCCCAGTCGCAGAGGCTGAGGCGATGCCATTCGAGGCTTGTGAGCACGTCGGTGGCCTCTGGAGCGAGGGTGTGGGCTGTGTTCAGTGCGTGAAGACCGGCTTCGGTGTGACCCAGGGCCGCGAGGGCCTGCCCAAGTTGGTAGTGACCTTCTGGCAGCTCCGGTCTCTGGCGCAGCAGGCGACGAAAGCAGGGCACGGCAGCCTCCACTCGGCCCAGTTCCATCAAGGTGCTGCCCAGCTGCAGCAGCAGATCAGGACGCTGTGGCGTGGCACGCAGGATCACCCGTAAGGCTTCAAGGGCCTGGCGGGTGAACCCCAGGCTGCGCAGTTGCAGGGCGAGCGCGAGCAGGTTGTCGCCGGCGATGGTGAGGCTGGGCTCCAGTCGCAGTGCTTCGCTGTGGTCAGCGACCGCGCCATCGAGATCACCTTGGAGCTGACGCAGGGCGCCGCGATTGGTCTGGGCGCGGGCACGCAGGCCGTTGGAGCATGAACTGTCTGTGGTCTGCAGCAGGGCATCGAGGCTCCTGATGGCCTCGAGTGGTCGGTTTTGTCGGTGCAGCACGTTGGCCAGCTGCAGCTGAGCAGGACCATGGTTCGGTGTGAGCTGCAGCAGTTGGCGATAGAGCTGTTCGGCCTCTGGCCAGGCCTGCGCCTTTTCAAGAGCCCGCGCCGAGCGAAACAAGGTTTGAGGCTCGCTCCACTTGCCGAGATAAGCCTGCACCGAACGATCCCAGAGCGCACCGGCGGCCATTCCGCCACTGGCATGGATCAACGGAAACGGCCATGTCCCGAGACACAGGCCCGCCTGGAGGGCCGAGCGGCAGAAATCCAGGTCGTAATGGTGGAATGCAAAGCGTGGGTCAAAGCGCACGCCTGAACGCTGAAGCGTGTCGGCCCGCGCTGCGATGAACACGCCGTCAAGGGATTCAACCGGCATGGGTGTGGGACCAAAGACGGTCGGTACCGCTGACCCGAGCGATCCGTGGCGGATGGCGCCGCTCAAGTAGGCATGGTCCCACTGGCCGCTGGTGGGGTCCAGCCACCAGGCAACTTGTCCCCGTTGATGACGTTGGTTGCCGCATACCCCAACCACATCAAAGCGGGCTAAGGCCTTCTGCAGTTGTGAGCCGAGGTGTTCAGGGCCAAGGTCCACATCGTCGTGGCAAAACACCAGCACCGTGGTTGGCGATGAACTTTCGATCGCAGTGTTGTACGTGATTGCGAGCGATTCGTGGTTGCCGCAACGAATGGTGCTCTCGTAAGACTTGTGCTCTGGCCGGGTTAGGCATCGTCCGAGTAACGACTTCTGGGCAAAGTCTTCCGGTGCAAATCGGCTGGCGCTGACGATGTGGATCGAGAGATCAGCGTTGTGAATGATCTGCACCTGCGATCGATCGTATGAATGTTATGGCAATGATGAGGATTGTGCAGGCTCCTAGTAGTGATAATGGTGGGTGGATTTGTGATTGTGCGCTTTTTTGGAAACGGTTTTGGTCGCTCAATCAATGAAACAATTAAAACTTTGGTATGGAAATTTTCCTGTTGATCGATTGTGATGTTGTTCCTTCCTTCTTTGGCTTGGGTGGATCAGAGGATCAAGGAGTTGTCGGGTAAGTCGTTGACTCCTTTGAGGTTGATTTGAAAGTCAGCAAAGAGGACGTCGTCAATATTGAGTCTGAGGACAGCGTTGTTAAACCTTGCCTGGCCAATGTCTGAGAAGCGATCGGATCCAATGAAGACATCACCCAGATCACCGCTAGGTACCACGATGAGACCACCGCCAGGCATCAAGAGGTCGAACCCACCCATTCCCTTAGATGCTTCTCATCGAATTCTCAGGAACAAAGCAGCGATTTTTGAAGGGGTCAGAGCCCATTGGTACGCGTCTCCCGAGCCTGCTCAGAGTGTTCTTTTGGGATCGTGTTTGAGTGTGTCCTGCGGTAGTTCTCCGTAGTAGTCCTGATACCGTCGAGCGAAGTGGCTGCGGCTGGTGAAGCCCATGGATGCAGCGCTGTCGCCAACACCGGTGAGGCCTTGGCTGGCGAGGCGAGCTGGGTCTAGTAGCAGTTCCCTGACGCGATCCATGCGGATCGCGCGTTGCAGCTCTAGGGGTGTGCGGTCGAAATGTTCTCGGGATCCGCGGAACAACGACGTACGCGATTGGAACAGCTCGGCGCTGAGTGCTTCAACGGTGACTGTCTTCGTGGGGTTTTTGTCGCACCAGTGCAGCAGGTCGATGGCGGCTTCATGGCGTGCTTCGCGTTTGGCGATGAGCTTTGTGCGTGCCTGGGGTTCTTCAAAGCAGCGAATCACGCTGTCGATCAGTTGATCGGGGTCTTCGGGATTCCATCCCTGTTCGTTGCGTTGAATCAGTTGGTGGAGTTGATTCCGCAAGCGTTGTTGCAACTCCGGCAGTAGTTCCAGTTGATTGGTGCCTTCCCAGCGTTCCAGGGTGCGCTGGCTTCCTCCTCGGTGGTTCAGCTGCTCCAGCAGCACTTCCTTGCCAATCACGATTGTGGCCAGCCGGGCACCGGCGGGCAGCCTCAGATCAAAGTCGGTGAGGTGGCGGTTGTATCCCATCAAGGCAGGCCACTCCACGGAAATGCCCTGTGCCCGATACAGCGATGACGCCTGGGGCTCTTCCAGAGGGATGGCCACCGTGCAGGGTTTCGGCCGGCGGGTTCCGCTGAGAAACAGGCATTGGTTGGTTTCCAGCAGATTGCAGCGAACTGCTCCCAGGTGAAAGCTGCGCAGCCGACCCTGCAAGGGGCCGGGGCTCATCTGCAGGGCCACAAGATCGGGCGACAGTGGTTGGAAGAGCTCCTGCAAGCCCTGACAGCTGGAAAACGTGCTGTCCAACTGGATCACCGACGAGCTGAAGACCTACTGGAACTGTTGCTATTCACGCGCCCGATCGTTCGCGATGGTGAGCCGATGCGTACGCGATTGTGTTCATTCCTGGATGGCGGCTGCGTGGTTGAGGCTGCTGTTGAGGTTTTGGACAGACACTGGTGTCGCGCGTTGCACGCTGTTCGTTTCCAGTGGTTGCTCGTTCTCTTCTTGTTGGCCTTGCGGCCAGCCTGTTGATCGCCGAGTCGGCTTCTGCCCAGCCAAATCCGATCACGTCCTTCACACGCATGTGGGGTGAATGGGATGTGGTCCCGAACACGCAATGGGCTCCCAAGGCCGTGGATCCATCGGCGCAGCCCGATCGCTCGATCCAGATCTTCAAATTTCAGCCCGTCGTTCCCTTCCGCCTCAACGACGACTGGACCGTGCTGACGCGCACGATCTTTCGCTTCATCTCCTTGCCCACGGCGGATCCCCTTATTGGGCTGTCGCCAGAGGGTGGGCCCGTACTGCTTGGCTGGGATCAGCGCAGTCAGGCCGGCTTGGCCGACATCAGCCCCACCGCCTTTCTGGTGCCGGATCTCGGCCCTGACTTCACCGTCGGCCTGGGCTCATCGCTGGTGGTGCCGGTCGGTGATGGCGCGATTGACAGCGGCAAGTTGTCCGTCGGCCCTGCACTCCTGGCCTTTTTTCATCGCGGCCCCTGGGTCGTGGGGGCTCGCATGCGCAATGTGTGGTCGGTGGGTGGCCAGTCCGATCGCGACGACGTCAACCGCATGGTGGTGCGAGGTCTGTTGCGTTACCAGTTGAATCCCGACTGGTATCTGATTTCATCGCCGATCATCGCCGCCGATTGGACCCAGCCGGATGGCAAAGGCTGGATCGTGCCGGTTGGCGGCGGTGTGGGTCGCTCGTTCCGACTGGCCGGTCAGCCCATGCAGGTGTCGGTGGAGGGCTACTACAACGCGGTGAAGCCTCAGGTGTTGGGTGAGGAGTTGCTGGGTGACTGGACGATCCGCACCCAGTGGCAGATCTTCTTTCCCAACTGAGCCGCATCAGCGCCGGTTCGAGCGACTAAGGGTCGCGATAAAGGTGCGTCGACCGAAGCGGCGAACCCTGTGGCGCCCCCACGGCAGCCAGCGAGTGGTGTTGCGCAAGGCCTTCAGCCAGCCGGCCACATAGTTGCGATGGCGCTGTGGACTGAGAACCCAGCGCGCGATTTAGGACGAGCCAACACCCAGGAGCAGAATCCGACCGATCCACAGGTGCGGGTTCCAGGTTCAGTCAGTGAGGTTGCGGCAACGGATGAAATGAGGTCCAAAAAGCGTCTTCACTTCGCCATCGGTGTTTTATCGGTGCTTGGTCATGATCACTTGGTGATGATCTGGTCGGGTCTCTACGGATTGGAGTTCTCGATGCAAAAGACAATTAGCACCAGATCAGCGTTCTGCTGACTTGAGCCTGATTCATGAAGATGGCTCATCTTGGATATGGCGATATCTCAACTCTTTTATTCTATTTCTAAGTCTTTGAGTGCAGGGGTATTCTTGAAGCTTCTGCGTGCACGGTTGTCGGAGTTTAATCTCTCTATCAGCTTCAGGTAAGCATTATCACTCGACCGGGTTCCTGTTCCTATTCTGCCGTAAAGCGTTGGAAGAGTGAGTATATTCCAGTCTGCTGCAATTCGATTTGTCCTTGATGACTATCGGTGGTTGGCCGAGGATAGGCTTGATGTTAATGAGCTATCCGGTTTCGTGGGTGGCAAGGTTTGCGTTGAAGCGTTTCGCTGTTGAGGTTGAATGTTGATTGGTGCGCAAGGAGTTGTGGTTGGCATGTGGTAAATCGCTCGCGATAATTGTTGAACAAGCGTCGCTCTTGTCTGTTCTGTTTAGGGTGTTTGTGGGCATGAATCTTCGCTGTAATGAGATAGTTTTTGCTGCATCAGCGAAGTCTGGCTTTGCCTGCGAGCCCCAGCGCTTGCAGGCATGCTGTAAAGCGGCCGGCTTCTCGGAAAATCGCTCTCGGTAAGGCTGCAAGGTGATGCACCGTAGGTAGCAAAGCCCTTTTCTGTTGAAGCTTTGTTGCTCGCTGTTGGCATTGCCTAGCCCGATACTTTTGAAGACGTGCATGATGTCCTTCTTCAATCGTTCCAGAGCAAATCCGATTGAAGTGGTGTTTGACGTTGTGTACCAAGGGCCTCGACTTGCTGTTCAACTGCAGCGCTGCTGGATGGCTTTCACAAGTTTTGGAACCGCATCCCGCTGGCCCTGCAGCATGAAGGCCTCCCGTTCCAGTACGCGGTCGCCGTGGTGGTAGCTGCGGAGAAGGATGGCGCTGATTTCCCGCTCCACCACAGGATTCAACTGGGCTGACCAGCCGAGGGGCGTGAGCCTGCCGCTGGGGCAACTCTGAGCGGCATGAACCGCTTCATGCAGAACGGTCTGCCGCACGATGCCCAATGGAATGGTGAGCGGAGAAATCCACAGTGTTTTGCTTTTGGCCTGGAACAGTCCGTAGCTGCCGCGCACCGGAGGCAGGGCGATGCGCACGTTGAACCCTTTGCTCTGCAAAGCCTGAATCAGAGGATTCAGATCAGCCGGGAGTCGATCGAGTGGTTGGGGGGCCAGTGCTGAGGCGATCAGGGCCGCCGGAAGCACGGCGCTCATGGTCATCACTGGGAGCGCTGCAGCCAGCGCAGGCTCAGCCACCAGCCGACAGCACCACAGACAGCACCCGTCAGTGCGGAGCCAAGAAGCAGACGGCTCAAAACGCTCCAGCCCACCTCGCTGAAGCCCTCCTGGCGAAGAGTGTCGAACCCTGGCCAGGGACGTCCTGGACCCAGTACGAGGTCTCCGACTTTGAAGTTGAACATGTAAAGGGGCACGTAGGTGAAGGGATTGCTGATCCAGGTGCCCGCTGCGGCCAGGATGTGATTGCCGCGCACCACGCTGGCCAGGGCGATGCCCAGAAGCGTTTGGAAGCCAAAGAACGGAAAGCAGCCGCAGAAGATCCCTGCAGCCAGCCCGCGGGCGCGCTGACCGGGAGTGCCCTCCTGTTGCCAAAGCCACTGCAAAGCGTCTTGGACGCGTTCCCTTGCCTTGATCAGCATCCGGCCCATGGGAGTTGACAGCGGTCTCTTCAAGGTGGTGGGACTGCGATCGTAGGAAGGAGCGCAGGGCCTGGAGAGCCGCTCGATGCAGGAGATCAATCGAGACGCGCAAACGATCGCCGCGGTGGCCACGGCTGTGGCTCCCGCGCAGGGGGGGATCGCCGTGATCCGTCTCTCCGGCCCCCAGGCTCAGTCCGCTGTGAAGGCGGTCACGCGCATTCCAGGACTGCAGCCCTGGGAGAGCCATCACGTGCTTTACGGCCATGTGTTGGCGGCGGAGAGCGACGAGCGGATTGATGAAGTGCTGGTGCTGTTGATGCTGGCGCCGCGCAGTTTCACCGGGGAGGATGTGGTGGAGATCCATTGCCATGGCGGGGTGATTGCCGTGCAGCGGGTGCTGGCCCGGGTGCTGGATCAGCCTGGGGTGCGACGGGCTTTGCCTGGTGAGTTCAGCCAGCGGGCTGTGCTCAATGGGCGTCTTGACCTCACCCGTGCGGAGGCCATCAGTGATCTGGTGGCGGCACGCAGTCAGCGTGCTGCGCAGCTGGCGATGGCCGGCGTGGATGGGGGAATTCAGAAACGGATCACAGCCCTGCGTGAACGTCTGCTGGATCAGCTCAGCGAGTTGGAGGCTCGGGTGGATTTCGAGGAGGACCTGCCGCCCCTGGATGGATCAGCCCTGCTCGAGGAGTTGCAGATGGTGCGCTGCCAGCTGCAGCAGCTGGTGGAGGATGGGCAGGTTGGTGCCGCTCTGCGCCAGGGGCTGCGCGTGGCCCTGGTGGGACGTCCGAATGTGGGCAAGAGCTCCTTGCTCAATCGTCTCAGCCGGCGCGAGAGGGCGATCGTGACCGATCTGCCCGGCACCACCCGTGATCTGCTGGAGAGCGAGATCGTGCTTGAGGGGGTGCCGATCACCCTGCTCGATACCGCGGGCATTCGGGCGACGACCGATGCGGTGGAGCAGCTCGGCATTGCCCGCAGTCACGACGCCCTGGCCAGTGCTGATCTGGTGCTGCTCCTTTTTGATCTGAGCGTGGGCTGGACGCCAGATGATGAGGCGCTTCGGCAGCGCGTCCCCGACGCTGTGCCCCATCTGCTGGTGGGCAACAAAGTGGATCTTGCTGGTTCTGATGCTCTGGCGAGGCTCAGCTCCGCTGCTGTCGACGTGTGTCTCAGTGCCAATACAGGCGCCGGGGAGGCTGAGTTGGTGCAGGCCATGCTGAAGCGTTGTGGGGCTCTCACAGACGGCTCTCTGCTGCTTTCCCTCAACCAGCGCCAGGCGGATCTGGCTCAGCAGGCTGCCGATGCTCTGGCCCGCAGTGCGCAGGTGGCGGCCGACGGGTTGCCCTGGGACTTCTGGACGATCGATCTGCGTCAGGCGATTCGCAGCCTTGGCGAGATCACTGGCGAGGAGCTCACCGAATCAGTGCTCGATCGGATCTTCTCCCGCTTCTGCATCGGCAAGTGAAGCGGGTCAGGTGCTCTCTCCACCATCGCTGTGTTGCGGCAGCCAGTGGGCGATCAGCATCACGATGGTGACCGCTCCATAGCCGACGGACCACTGTTGCCCTGTTCCCCAGCCAAGGTCGAGTGTGGTGTCGGACACACTGAAGGTCCAGGCATGGATCACACCGAACCAAGCCAGGAGGCAAGCAAGAGCGCTCGTGGCTGCCGCTGCCAGGAATCGCTGTTCGATCACGTACACCAGCATTGCGGCCAGCAGCATGGCGGTGATGATTTGACCCTGTTCCAGGGCGAAGGCGCCGGCGGCCCAGATATCAGCCCTCGCCAGGGTCTGCACGAGATCTTGACCAAAGGGGTTTTGAACCGTGCCTGCACCACCGGCGCGTAATCCAGCTTTCAACAGTTGTGCTCCCCAGCCCGCGAGCCCAGGGAGCAGTCCCAACACCACAGCAGACGCATGACGCAGGGGTGTGGCCTGGAAGGCCTGAGCGCTGACCGCGATGCCGACATACAAAATGATCGCCATTCCGGCTTCGATGGGGATCACTTCGGCCACAAGGCCAAACAAACCCAGCAGGCAGCCTGCTGCCATCACCAAGCCATTCAGCAAGGAATATCCCGATCGGGCACCGAGGGCTTTCCAGGCTGGATGGCCGATGTAGATCGTGGTGGGAAAACAGGACCCCAGAACCGCGGCAGAGAGGGTGCCGATTCCATCGATCAGCAAGGCTGGCCTGGCCGGATAACGATCTCCCGCGGCTGCCGCACTTTCAAGATTTTGAAGAGATCCGATCACGTTGAACAGGCCCATCGGCAGGATGACGCCCATCCAGGGAATCAGCTCGCCACGGCCCTGCCAGAGGGTACTGAGCTGGAGGGTGGGGAGATGAAGGCTCACCGCAGTCAGAGCGTTGTTGATGGCGTCTGAATCCGGCTGAATCATGCCGCTGCCCCAGGCCAGCACCGCTCCGATCAGAACGGCACTCAATCCCGTGGGTAAGGGCCAGCGAACGTTGCCGAAATAGCCCACGAGGATCACCGCAAGGCTGCTCAGGCCGATCAAAGGAAAGGAGTACGTGCGCAGAAAGAAGGCCAGGGCGAGAAAGCCCATCGCGATACCCGCCAGAGTGGAGAGCAAAGCTGCCCGTGGAAGCCAACGCTGCAGTCGGGTCACCGTGAAGGCCCCTGCTATCTCGATCACGCCGGAGCCAAGGCATGCCATCACCCCGGCCTGCCAGGAGCGCGTGATCGCTTCCGCTTCGCTCAGTCCACCGCCGAGAGCAGCCAGTTTGACGGGCAACATCACCAAAAAAATGTAGGCAAACAGGCTGATGGTGTTGATGCCGTAAGGCAGGGCCGTGCAATCGGTTCGTTGCTCTCGCCGGGCCAGCTGCATGGCCTGATTGGCGTAGGCAAGATTGCCCACCAACAGGCTGATTCCTGTCGCTGGAAGGATCACGCCGAAGAGAAGGCTGTCGGGGTAACCGAGCACGGTTCTGCACAGCCCGAGGATCAGCAGGATGTTGATGAGATTGTCGAGGGCCAGGGCGAGAAACCCATCGAGATCACCAGGGCGCCAGGCCTTGAGAACGCGTTCCGGGAACCCAACCATGACCAAACCTGTGTCGGAATTTCCTCAGCTTGCTCCCCGACATTTCAATTGGGATGGCTCTAGCGAAGTGCCTTCAGAATGAGATCTCCTTGTTTGGTCTGTCCTGTGACTGATCCACTGGCTGCTCTCAAGCCCTCGCAGTGGGCCCAGTTGAAAGTGCTCTGTTGGCTGGCAAGTGTGGATGGGGATGTGGCTTCGGAAGAGCGGGCACTCCTCAGCAAGCTGTCGCAGCGTCTGCTGCCTCTGGAAGATCCGGAGGATGCCCTTGCGTCGTTGCAGGCTGAGTCGTCGGAGGCCGAACTGGAAGCCTGGGTCGCCCAGCTGAACGGCACGGATGATCGGATGGCCATGGTGTCGCTGGCGTTTCAGATGGCCTGCAGCAGCCAGGGGCCGGACGATGACAGTGCCATCAACGCCGCTGAGAGGGTGGCTTATCGGCGCCTCCTAGAGGTCCTCAACCTCTCGGATGCCCAGGTACAGGAGGCGGAATGGGCTGCCCGCCAGGCTCTCAAGGAAACGCCGGCTCTCCTCGATCGTCTCAATCAATTGCTGTTTGGCTGGGGAGCCTGGCCTTCGGTCGCGGCCCTTGAGGCGTCGGGCACCAGCTGGCTCTGATGGTGGCTGCTCTGCCGATCACCCCGCAGCTCCAGAGGCAGCTCGAGGCCTGGCTGATGGAAGATCTCGGCCGAGGCGATCTCACGGCTGCAGCACTTCAGGGGTGTCGTGGTGCGGCTCATTGGATGGCCAAGGCAGACGGCCAGTTCTGCGGTGGTGTGTTGCTCGAGCCATTGGTGCATCTGCTTGACCCGGCGGCTGAGGTGAATCTGCTGGTGGGCGAAGGTCAGTGGGTCGAGGCAGGGCAGCGTCTGTTGGAGGTCGAAGGTGCGGCTGCAGCCCTTGTGGGCGTTGAGCGCACGGCTCTCAACCTGGCCATGCGCTTGTCCGGGATTGCCACAGCCACAGCGGCCTTGGTGGCTCAGCTCCAGGGCACCGGTGCGCGTCTCGCTGATACCCGGAAGACCACGCCGGGGTTGCGCGTGCTGGAGAAATACGCGGTGCGCTGCGGCGGTGGGGTGAATCACCGCATGGGGCTGGATGACGCGGCCATGCTCAAGGAAAACCACATCGCCTGGGCGGGGGGCATCACTGCGGCCATCGCGGCCGTGCGCGAGCAGGCTCCATGGCCCACGGCTGTGATTGTTGAAGCGGAGACAGAGGCCCAGGCCACTGAAGCGGTGCGAGCGGGCGCCAATGGGGTGCTGCTGGATGAGTTCACCCCTGAGCAGCTCATGGCCCTTGTGCCGCGTCTGCGGGAATCCAGCACCTGCGGGGTGGTGCTGGAGGCCTCGGGCATTCAGCCCGAGCAGTTGCAGGCCTATGCCGTCACTGGCATTGATCTGATCTCCACGAGCGCACCGGTCACCCGCAGTCGCTGGCTCGACCTCAGCATGCGCTTCTGT
The DNA here is from genome assembly GCF_000153285.1 of Synechococcus sp. WH 7805. Lineage (NCBI taxonomy): Bacteria > Bacillati > Cyanobacteriota > Cyanophyceae > Synechococcales > Synechococcaceae > Synechococcus > Synechococcus sp. WH 7805. The sequence continues at coordinate 1,968,124 of NZ_CH724168.1, forward strand.
GCTTGAGCGTCTTAGTCCTCGTTGCAGAGGGGCGCCCAAGGCGGGCTGGTGTCCACCTGAAGCAGCAGCAGCACAGCGTCCTCCGGACCGACCGTCCATGAGCGGTGACCACGACCCGCGCGCGTCCCCTGGTCCCCTCCAAAGGACAGCTCACCGGCACCCATCGTCACGGTCTGTCCGTCCATGGTTTCAACGGCCCAGGAGCCCTGGAGGGGAACGATCCATTGGGGTTTGGGATTTTCGTGCCAGTCGTAGACGCTTCCCGCCGGCAGTACCAGGGTGATGAGAGTGGTCGTTTCCTTGCTATGGCGGGCTGACCAAAGGGGAGCAGCACCCTCAGCAAAAGGGGTGAATTGATGGCCCTCCAGGGCATGCCGTGCCTGCCGACTGATGCCGTCGGCATCCACCCAGACGCGCCAGTAAGGAATCGCTGGTGACGCCATCGCGGAACTGTGAACGTTGCCTCGCTCTAGCTGTGGAGACAGGCTCTTGCCTCAGTGGTCATTCAGCGGTTGACAGTGCCGCGGGATGATCGGTGCCTGCCAAGCCTTCTGCTTCTTCCATGCTGCGCATCGCCCAGGCCCTTGAAACCCAGTTGCGCGATGCGATGCAGCGGGCCCTCCCTGAAGCGGATGCGGGGCTGGATCCCCAGCTGGTCGCCGCCAGCAAGCCGGAGTTCGGCGATTTTCAGGCCAACGGTGCCCTCCCCCTGGCCAAGCCCTTGAAGCAGGCCCCACGGCAGATCGCCACGGCGATTGTGGAGCAGCTGCAGGCGGATCCCGCCTTCACGGACCTGTGTTTAGAGCCTCAGATCGCTGGCCCAGGTTTTATCAACCTCACGATTCGCCCTGAGCGGCTGGCGGCCGAGGTGTCGGCTCGGCTTGGGGACGAACGGTTGGGGGTGCCGGCGGTGGTGAACGAGGCACCGGTGGTGGTGGATTTTTCCAGCCCCAACATCGCCAAGGAGATGCATGTGGGGCACCTGCGCTCCACGATCATTGGCGATTCTCTGGCGAGGGTGCTGGAGTTCCGCGGCCATCCGGTGCTGCGCCTCAATCACGTGGGCGATTGGGGCACCCAGTTCGGCATGTTGATCACCCACCTCAAGCAGGTGGCGCCGGAAGCTTTGGAGACTGCCGATGCGGTGGATCTCGGTGATCTGGTGGCCTTCTACCGCGAGGCCAAGAAGCGTTTCGATGAGGATGAAGCCTTCCAGTTCACCTCCCGTGAGGAGGTGGTGAAGCTGCAGGGTGGCGATCCGGTGTCGCTCAAGGCCTGGGGCCTGCTCTGCGATCAGTCGCGGCGCGAGTTCCAGAAGATCTACGACCGGCTCGATATTCGCCTCAGCGAACGCGGTGAATCGTTTTACAACCCTTTCCTGCCGGCGGTGATTGATGGGCTGAAGGACGCTGAGCTGTTGGTCACCGACGACGGTGCGGAGTGTGTGTTCCTCGAAGGTGTGCAGGGCAAGGACGGCAATCCCCTGCCAGTGATCGTGCGCAAGAGTGATGGAGGCTTCAACTACGCCACCACCGATCTGGCGGCGATTCGCTACCGCTTTGGAGCGGTTCCCGATGGTGACGGCGCTCGCCGGGTGATCTATGTGACCGATGCCGGCCAGGCGAATCACTTCGCTGGGGTGTTCCAGGTGGCCACACGGGCCGGCTGGATTCCTGACGGCGCTCGCCTCGAGCACGTGCCCTTTGGTCTGGTGCAGGGAGAGGACGGCAAGAAGCTCAAGACCCGCTCCGGTGACACGGTGCGTCTGCGGGATCTGCTCGATGAAGCCGTGGAGCGGGCCGAAGCCGACCTGCGCTCACGTCTGAAGGCGGAGGAGCGCAGCGAGTCGGAGGAGTTCATTCACCACGTTGCCGCCACCGTCGGTTTGGCGGCCGTGAAATACGCCGACCTCAGTCAGAACCGAATCACGAATTACCAGTTCTCCTTCGATCGGATGCTGGCGTTGCAGGGCAATACGGCGCCCTATCTCCTGTATGCCGTGGTGCGCATCGCCGGGATTGCTCGCAAGGGGGGTGACCTGGAGGTGTCGACGGCACAGCTGCAGTTCAGCGAGCCCCAGGAGTGGGCCCTGGTGCGGGAGCTGCTCAAGTTCGATGTGGTGATTGCCGAGGTGGAGGAAGAGCTCTTGCCCAACCGCCTCTGCAGCTACCTGTTCGAGCTCAGCCAGGTGTTCAACCGCTTCTATGACCAGGTGCCGGTGCTCAAGGCCGAGTCAGAGGCTCTCCCCTCAAGGCTGGCGCTTTGCAGGCTCACTGCCGACACGCTCAAAGCAGGCCTCGGCTTGCTGGGGATTCCCAGCCTGGAACGGATGTGACTGGGCCCAGCATCCCACGCCTTCTGCTGCTCGGCACCGGTGGCACCATCGCCGGTACGGCTCCTGAGTCCACCCAGCTGAATCGTTACGCCGCGGGGGTGATCGGTGCTGAGGCGTTGTTGACAACTCTGCCTCAGTTGAATCGGCTCGCCGAGATCCAGGTGGAGCAGATCACCAATGTCGACAGCGCTGACCTTGGCTTCAACCACTGGCGCGATCTGGTGAGTCGTCTGAGGCAGATCCTGGCTGAGGATCCAGGTTTGGTTGGCGTGGTGATCACCCATGGCACCAACACGCTTGAAGAAACCGCCTGGTTGCTGCAGCTTCTTATTGATGATCCCCGGCCGGTGGTTTTGGTGGGAGCGATGCGGCCTGCGTCCGCTCTCAGTGCCGATGGCCCCCTCAACCTCTACCAGGCCGTGCAGGTGGCCTGCAGTGCTGATTCTCGCGGTCGCGGCGTGATGGTGGTGATGGATGGCCAGATCCACAGTGCCCGTGATGTTGCGAAACGCGCCACGCAGGGAGTCGGTGCTTTTCACAGTGCAACACGAGGCCCCCTGGGTTGGGTCGATGATTTCGGTGTTCATCTGTCTGGAGTGGAACGGAGCGCGTCGGTTCCTTTTGCTGGTCTGTCGCTTCCGACGATCTGGCCTCAGGTGGTGATCCTGCACGGATGCGTGCAACCGTCTGAAGCGTTGATTCCAGCGTTGCTGTCGGCTGGGGTGGAGGGCCTGGTGTTTACCGGGACCGGCGCTGGGCAATTGTCAGCAGTCGAACGGAACGCGCTTGCGCAATGGCAGGGTCCTCGGCCTCTCATGCTTCGTGCGAACCGTTGCGGGATGGGGCCTGTGCACCGCTGTGAGGATCACGCGCGGCTTGGTCTGCTGCCAGCGGGTGATCTCAGTCCCCAGAAAGCGCGGGTGCTGCTACTGCTGGCGCTGATCAACGGGGATGACCGGAACACGCTGGCTTCTCGACTCATGGTTGTTTGAGATCTGCGATTCAGGCTCGAGATATTGCGGCTACCGAGTTGATGGATTGGTGGACGTTTTTTGCCAGCTTGCTTCCAGCCTGGCTGTGTCGCCTTCATAGTTCAGTCTTGATCATGCAATGTTGATGGCTTGTTTCGTTGTCGGATCGAGATTGGCTCCAAAGATGAAGGCTTGTGGGGTTTTGTTTGGCATCTCGAGGGAGATCCAATAGTTGTCGGGTTCGTCCACGTTTTGAAGGATCTGCGTTAGAACCGAAACATCAGAAACGGTGTGATTTGCAAGTCCGGAGTCGAGCGCTTCGGACAGTGCTCCTTTGCGTTCGGTGGCGACAATGCCGCTGTGGCTTGCTTGATCGAGATTGTGGATTTCTACCTGATTTAACAACCAATCATGCATTTTTGTGCCTGCGTTGACGGCGACACCTTCCGATAAAATTTTATTCAAATACGATTTGTTGATATTGTTGGCGTTCATCGGTTTGCGGTCTTCAAAAATCAACGCAGCGGTCGTGCCAACGAGAATGGAAAGAAACAGAATTCGGATCCCGCTCGCAAGCACGATCAGGGCATGAGCACGTTGATTTTGGTGCAGGAGTTTGTCGACTCCGCTGCTGAGCAGAAGCATGATCCAGGCCTTGGTGAAGCGGGTCGACGGTTTGCCGCTGAATCCACTCATCCCATCAAAATTTTTCTCCAGAGAAGCAACGCCTAGAGCCGACATTTCACTGATGACAAGCAGGGTAATCAGCGACGTTTTGATGATTGTGTCTTAAAGGAGCTGTGTGCCAATCCCGATTTTCAGGGAATTAATTTTTCGGCTCAGCATGCCGAGGCTGTCGCGGGTGTAGGGGACAGAGAATTCAACGAGCTCGAGTCGCTCGGGTGTGATTTTGTGGCAGGAGGCGATCAGGTCAACTGAGCCAAAGGCTGCGGCATCGACCGCTTGGCTGAAGGTGGGCAGCGAGACAATGGTGTATGGCCTGTTGATGTTCTCGGCGACACGACGCCAGACATCAATGGATAAACCTTCGTAGTTGTTGTTCGCTTCGTCAGAGCAGGGCAGATAGTTGTCAACTGTCCCAACCAGAAGATGCTCAGATGAATCAGTCGTTAACCCCTCTGCTTTGAGGGCTCCTGTTGAAACAGTGGCTGCGAGCCCTAGCACCAGTCCCACGCCGGTGAACAGTCTCTGCAGTAGCTGATTCCGATGCATACCGTTTGCTGTTGATTTCATCCCCCCATGGCGTTGTCGGCTTCAAATCCAACCAGTGCTTTCAGTTCCTGAAAGCTGAGCATCGTCTCAGGAGTGTTGCCAGCTTTGAGGTCAGCCAGTGCTTTTCGCATCGCGAAGGCTGCCGTTGACAGCAGGGTGAGGGGGTAGGCCACCAGATCAAAGCCCATGGCACCCAGCCGATCGGGTTTCAGAAGCGGCGTGATGCCTCCTTCGAGCATGTTGGCCATGTGCAGACCGGGCACCTCCTGGCAAAACCTGAGCATTTCCTGCTCGCTGCGGGGGGCCTCAAGAAACAGCACATCGGCGCCGAGTTGAGCGAAGGCTTTCAGACGCCAGAGTGCTTCCTCGAGGGCCCCTGTCTCGCCTTGGCTTTCATCCATGGCGGAGCGGGCATCCGTCCGCGCCACGATCACCAGATCGGCTCCCTGATTGCGGGCCTCCACCGCTGCATGGATCCTCGCGATCGCAGTGTCGCGATCGACCACTTCCTTCACGCCAGTGTGCCCGCAACGCTTCGGGGCTACCTGGTCTTCCAGCATGATTCCGCCGAACCCAGCTTTGGCGAACTGGTGCATGGTGCGTTGCACGTTGGCGGCATTGCCATGGCCTGTGTCGCCGTCACCAATCACCGGGATCGACACGGCATCGCAGATCGAGCGTCCTTGATCGAGCATCTCCGTCACCGTCAGAAGACCGGTGTCGGGCAGTCCGGCGCGGGCGGCAGCCACGGAGAACCCGCTCATAAAGGTGAGCGGACAGCCGGCTTGCTCCACCAGACGTGCTGACAGGGCATCAAAGCAGCAGGGCATGACGTGGCAGGTGTTTTGGCGGAGTAGAGCTCGTAGGCGATCGGCCGCACCGGGTTGTGGGGGCATGGCAGCGGTCATGAGGAGCAGCTGTAGTGAGAAATTCCACCGGCATTGAACAGCTCACGCGGTCGCAGCTGGCCGTATGTCGACAGAACGGCGTCTGATGGGTCGTCGTAGGGGTTGCTGAACACCTGCTGCAGCTCATGGATGAGGCTCATGTCTCCGAGCTCCGCTCGCTGGTAGGCCGGCGCGACCAGCCACTCGCGCCAGGTGATGGCGGGATTCACCTGCTGCATCGCTGCCGACGTCTCGCTGAGATTGCCTTGGGCTTCCAGGCTGCTGCGCCAGTGACCCAGCCAGCCCTGCCATCGGCCGGCGAGCTCGTCCGGGCAGGGCTGGTAGAAGCTCGGAGTCAGCTCGGAGACAGCTCTGGGCAGCGTCGACAGAAGGCGGAAGGCCTTGCAGTAGTCAGCTCCGGTTGTTGCCAGCAGCTGCAACAGTTCCGTCACCAGGGTGTCGTCGTAGGCCGGCAATCCGATTTTGCTGGCCCACATCGCCTCCATCTTCTGCTGCATCACTGCAGCAAAGCCGTCATGGAGTGCATCGAGCTCCTCCTGGGCTTGTCGATCGCCATCCAGCAGCGTGCGCAGAGATGACCAGAACATTTTGAAGTTTGTTTCCGCGGCCACGGGCTGGTTGAAGAAACAGAAGTGGGTCCCACCACCGGTCCAGGGTTGGAAGCGGGGATCGAACAGTTCGCAGAAACCGAAGGGTCCGTAGTCGAGGGTGTAACCGCCGGCGGCACAGTTGTCGCTGTTGAAGTTGCCCTGGCAGTAGCCGACGCGCATCCAGTGGGCCACTAGTGATGTGAGCCGTTCTCGGAAGAGGTGGGCGAGCGCGATGACCTGTTTGTGGAATGGCTCGGCTGGATCAATTGCGGGCCTGTAGTTCCTCTCGATCAGGTGCTGCACGATCAGCTGCAGCTCCTGGCGTGCTTCGGGGTGGGCGTCGTTGCGAGCCCGGCGTGCGAACAGCTCGATCTGTCCGACCCGCAAGAAGGAGGGGGCTACGCGCGTGCAGATCGCGGCTGCGTTTTGCACCATTATGTCTGGATCGAAGGAGCGTGAGTTCTCCGAGTACCAGGGTCTGGCAACCGTTTCCGATTGGGAGACGTAAAGGCTCAGTGAGCGGGAGGTGGGCACGCCGAGGGCATGCATGAACTCTTGTGCCAGGAATTCGCGCACACTGGAGCGCAGAACAGCGCGTCCATCCGCACCGCGGCAGTAGGGCGTCGGCCCGCCGCCCTTGAGTTGCATCTCCCAGCGCTGGTTTTTGAACACTCCCTCAAAGACGGAGATGGCCCGCCCGTCGCCATAGCCGTTGCCGGTTCCAAACGGACACTGCTGGATGTATTCGGTGCCATAGATCGACAGGGCATAGCCGGTAGCCCAGCCCCAGGGATGCATGGGATCGGTGCTTGCTGACAGGTCTCCAGAGAACATTCTCTGAAAGGCGTCGTCATGAACCAACGCCTCACTCAGCCCAAGCTCATCGAACAGGACAGAACTGTGGGCGACGTAGGCGGGATCGGGGAGCGGTGTCGGCCTCACTGGCACGTAGTGACCCGATGTCACCTGCCGAGGTCGCAAATCGACTCCGTCTGTCGTTGCCTGTGGATCCGCCTTCAGCTGCTCTAACAAGGAATAGTCGACCCGCTGCCTGAACTCCTCAAAGCTGTTTGCTGTTGTGGGCATGAAGGCAACGGCGATTCTCCGATGCTATGAACTTTTGCGATCACCGTTCATTGGATCGAGACAACGCTTGAAGGGCTGTTTCGGGGCAGTGCATCCTTAGGTATCAGTACGGATCAGCGGCTTCAGCGGGCAAAAGCTGCTCACGGGGATAGTTGTTACAATGGATACCGAACAATCATTTTTTTGAATGGCGATTCTCGCCAACAATCCCCCCTTCACTAATCAAGCCGACCAAAGAAGATCCTCGAATGGATGGCGGATCCTGAGAAACATTAGTGCGGAGGCTGGTAATGATTTCATTGAAGGTAGACAGCGTCTGAGCTCCAACAGCAGCGGCATTGGGATTGAGATTTTTGGCAGCGTTTTGGATACAGAGTTTGGGAATGACACTGTTAAGGGCATTGCTCGCGCGAAAAATGGTGTGGCTACTGGCATTGATATTTTTGGAAAAACCCTGATCAATGGGAATGAGATCGGTGATAGTGCGATTGATTCCGGAGCTGATAACGACAAAGTGATCGGGCGAGGTAACAGTAGGACTGGAATTGCTTATGGTATTGAGATCAATGGCGGCAAGATCGATTCTGGTCTTGCTAATGACAGGATTACAGGCAATGGAAAAAGTAGGAGTGGTGATGCCTATGGCATCTCGCTGAATGGCAGTAATGCCGAAACGAAAATCGATACCGGACTTGGCAATGACAGTGTTGTAGGCAAGGCAAGAAGTCGCAGCGGCAATGCCTTTGGTATCAACAACTTGAGGAATAGCACCATTGATACTGGAGATGGTGATGACACCGTTACTGGTGTTGCTTCAAGTGACACTGGTGCAGCTGTCGGTATCTTCAACAATGGTGTGATCGATGGCGGCGCAGGCGATGATGTGTTTGATGCGTTAACAGGTGGTTGGGGTGGCAACGGTCGTGCTGATCTTGGCAGTGGCAATGACACTGTTAGAGGTTTTGGCAGCGGCACCTTTGATGGCGGTGTCGGATTCGATACACTTGTTTTCAACGCTGGCACTTACAACATTGCAAGAGTGGGAAGCCAGTTGGATCGCTTTGAAATAACACTTTCCTCTCTTCAAAATAGTCCGGTCATGACTGTCACTGAATTTGAATTTTTCGGGGAAGGTGATCAGCAGACGTCATTTGCGAGTGCTGTTGCTGCCGGTCAAATTACTTTTATCTAAAAGACCTTAGGGCTCAACGATTGAATAATTTTTCCGGCCCTTCGGGGCCGGTTTTTTGTTGGCCTGGGCAACGTTGGAATCCCACCTGCTTCTGGGTTGTTCTTGGATGCCCGGGTTGATCACTCTTTGATAGCTTCATAGAGAATGCGCATGAGCATGCGAACACCGTTATCGATCTTGAGTTCTGCATGGTTTGGAATGCCGATTTTGCTGAATTCTCTCAGTTCGTCGAGAAGTTCAGGGTGAAACTGGCAGGAGAAAGAGCGTCAAATGGATTTGGCTTCGAAATCCAAAACTCTGTTATTGATTGCTTTTAAGGGTGGGGAGGAAATCTGATTTCCTGAGGAATTGCTCTTTGATTGGCATTGCCGTTTTGCTTGTCAGAAGCGGCAATGGATTGGAAATTTCTTGTATTCTTTTGAGGGGAATTGGTGGTTGAGGAAACAAAACGTTGTGCTTTGGTGATGGTTTGCTCAAATTGAAATGGGCGGGTTGACCAGTAAAATTTAATTGACTAGAGCAGAATTAGATTTAAAATTTCCAAAATGGCTTTTCTGACTAATGAGCCCTCCTTCACTAATCGGGAAGACGTAAGAATTTCTTTTGATGGCTGGATTATTTCGTCTGGCGTAGGCGTTGATGCTTTGAGTGGTGGTGACATTGTTGAAGGTCTGGCAGCATCTGGCGACGGCGATGCTGCTGGAATCTTTATTTCCAGTGGGGCTCTAGATGCAGGCAATGGCCGTGACACCATTCAAGGCAAGGGCACCACTGCAGAAGGCGCAGTCACTGGTATCGAGATTATCCTCGGCGGCACTTTGCAAGCCGGTTTGGGTGACGACAATATTCAAGGCACGGCCACCACGAACCTCGGGGCTGCTGCTGGTATCGAGATCGTCAGTAGCTCCCTTGATACAGGGTCCGGCAGAGACACGATTGAAGGTAAATCCACAACTGGCGAGGGGGCTGCTGCTGGTATCGAGATCGTCAACGGCACGCTGAATACAGGATTGGGCATTGATTCAATCAAAGGTAGGGCCACCACTGGCGACGGCGCAGTCTCTGGCGTTGAAGTCACCCTCGACGGCACCCTTGACACAGGCTTTGGTAATGACACTGTTCAAGGGAGAGCCAGCACGGCCGTTGGAGCGGCTGCTGGTATCGATATCTTTAGGGGTGCTCTTGATACAGGCTTAGGTAATGACACAATTGCAGGAAAAGCCATTTCAGGTGATGGCGCCGTTGCTGGTATCGAAGTTTTCCGTGGCACCCTCAATACAGGTTTCGGCATCGATACCTTTGACGGCCAAGCCACCACGGCCGTCGGTCCTGCCGCTGGTATCGAGATCGTCCGAAGCACCTTGGATACTGGGTTAGGAGCTGACATTATCCAAGGCAAGGGCACCACTGTTGATGGCGCGGCCTCTGGGGTAGAGATCGCTCGTGGCACCTTGAAGACACGGGCTGGTGGGGACATGATCATTGGCGACGCTGAAGGTCGTCGCGTTGCCTATGGAATCCTTAACTTCAACAACGGCGCTTTGATTGCTGGTGCTGGCGATGACACCATCACAGGCAATGCAGAAGCGCGTCGCTTTGCCTTTGGCATCTTCAACGACAGCACCAGCACCATAAAAACTGGATCTGGTAATGATGCAATCACTGGTACTGCCTCCAATGCCAAAAGAGAGGCCTTTGGAATCTTCAATGATGGCGTTATTGATGGTGGCGGTGGCAACGATGTGTTTGATGCCCTCAAGGATGGATGGGGTGGTGGCGGTACGGTTGATTTGGGCAGAGGAGATGATGTCCTAAGAGGTTTTGGTAGCGGTACCTTTATTGGTGGTAGTGGTTTGGATGCGTTGACTTTTAGCTCTGGTACTTACAGGATTGAGAATGTTGAGGGGCAGCGCGGGGTCTTTCAGATAACGCTCGATTCCCTTGAGCCAAGCCCTGTTATGAATGTGGTTGGGTTTGAATTCTTCGGAGAAGGTGATCAGCAGACAAGCTTTGCAGCAGCGGCCTCTGCTGGAGAGATCACATTCGTTTGAAGAATTGAATTACGTTGTCTGCTTTTCCGGCCCTTCGGGGCCGGTTTTTTATGAGTTCAGTTGGTTTTGCGCATCGGTTAGGTATTGGGCTGAGCTTATTCTGATTGCTTCTTGTCGCTAATCTTTGATGGCCTCGTAAAGAATGCGCATTAAAAGGCGTATCCCGTCGTCTTTTTTGAGTTCTGAATATGCGGGAATGCCGCTTCTGCTGAACTCTCTTAAGTCGTCGAGGAGTTCCGGGTGGAATTGGCACGAAAATGAGCGCCGAATGTTTTTTGTTTCAAAGTCCATGTAACTGATGCATGTTGCTGCAACCTCGGTACAGAGTTTTCCCTGCACTGTTGTTGAGCAGAGGATTTCCACTGAACTTGGTAACTTAAGTAGCCATGCCAGTGGTGAAATCGCCACCAGTTTTCTCGAAGGTACAAGGGCGTGGTGAAGTTTTCTGTAGGCCCAATTGGCAAACAAAATAGCCTCTTCGTTGACTTCATCAGTGTGAAACATCACAATGTTTAAGTTTTTCTCGTAGCTGATGGAGTGTTCGATGATTCCATCGTATTCCTCGCTTGATACGGCATGGGTAAGGATTAGTTCGCTGAAGCGGTGGCTTGGATGTTGTTTGTTGTGGTCGTAGTGAACCAGTTCGCAGTGGCCAGCTTCTGGTATTTCGTTAACTCCTACGGCGAACTGGGGGTCATCCCATCCGTGGGCGATTTCATCCTTGCCGCCCTTAATAATTTTGAGGTTTCTACCAATGGATTCGATTTCTTTGCAGGTATCAAGAAGCCCTTTGAGCGTGTGAATATTTTCCTTCAGGGTTGACTCGCAGCAGTTGAGAATGTCCCTTGTCGCTTTTTGGATCAGATGAATGTGGGCTTGCGCTGCGAGTTGATGGCCAAGGCAGATAAACACAACCGGAGGTGTGCGGCTTTGTCGGGAAATGATGAGTTCCTCGCATAAGTTCTGCAGGTCCTGCAGGCTCCATTGGCAGGCCTTGAATGTGTCTGCTTCGCGGACCGTCGGGTGGCCGCCTTCGACGACTACGGCCATGCAGCGACTTAGGGCTTGCAAGAGCAGGGACCGGTCGATCTCTGGGCTGTCCCAGAGTGGGAAGAGAATCGAGTCACAATCGGCGATCCCTTGCGCAAGGCATGCAACATTTAGGGATGCTCTAACGGTTTCACCGCAACTGTTATGGCCAACGTGATCAGCTGGCTCAAGAATGCAGAGGCTATGGCGTAAAAGGTCATTATTTTCCAGGAGAGATCTCAGGTCTTTGTTTGTTTTTACAACTTTTTCGAGAGGGGATTGTTTGCCCCAGCCCTCCTGAATGTCGTCGTCTTGAATTGGGTATTCGACTCCGTTGAGTAAGTGGGGGGAGTCGCGATCATGCAGAAAATCCCCAATGAGTGTTTGGATTGATTCAATGCTTGATTGACCTGGCCGTAAAAAGCCTGGTTGCGTTCTCCAGGGCTGATGATTTGCTGCCTTCATTGAATCAATGCCTCGGATTCAACGGTGAATGCTTTGGCGGTTTGTTTTTGTCTGAACAAGCACGGTTTGCTGACTTCCCTCCTGAGCACGAGCAAACCTTGTTTTGATCTGGTCTACCGGGTCTGCTCCTGCAGACTGGCTTTAAGTCGGTCGTAGCGCCTGGCTTGTCGCTGAATTCAAGATTGAGGTTTTGAGGCTTTCCTTCCAGGATCTGCAGCGCCAGCTGCAACCAGACATCGCTCTGGTGGGACCAGGGAGTGACCCCTGGGACGTGCTGGTGATGCCGTCTCTCAATATGAGCCAGGAGCAGATGGCGCTTGTTGAGGGAGCGCACCACTACGAGGAACGCCAGTTGTTCGAGCTCATCCGGTTGCGGCAGCCGCGGGCGCGCATGGTGTTTGTCACCAGCAAGCTGCTGCCTGATCTGGTGGTGGATTCCGTTCTCGAGTTGCTGCAAGGGGTGCCGATCTCCCATGCCCGTCAGCGCCTTCAGCTGTTCGACACCGATGACGCCAGTTCAAGGCCTTTGGCTGCCAAGTTGCTGGAGCGACCACGGCTGCTGAAACGCATCCGCGACAGCCTGCGGCCGGGGCGCAGTTACCTGAGTTGTTACAACGTTGGCGATCTCGAATGCCGCTTATCGGAGGCCTTGCAGCTTCCCTTGATGGGCTGTGACCCCCAGCTGTCCAGCTGGGGCCATAAGGCTGGCGGTCGCGCCCTGTTCCGTCGCTGTGGGCTCCCCCATCCGGATGGATCAGAGTTGGTGTTTAGCTTCGACGGTCTGCTTGACGCCAGCCTGGATCTGCTGGAGCGCAAGCCGGGGTTGCGCCGGGCGGTGGTGAAGCTCAATCAGGGGTTCAGTGGCGAGGGCAATGCCCGGCTCGAGCTGGAGCCGCTGCAGCTTCAGGCCTGTTCACCGCAGGAGCGCCGTGACCGCCTCAGGCTGGCTCTGGAGACCTTGCCCATGCCTGCGGCTGGATGGCGCAGCCAGCTGCAGGATCAGGGGGCACTGGTGGAGGAATGGCTGGAGGGTGGTGAGGCGATCTCCTCCCCCAGCGTGCAGGGTGTGATCCTTCCCGGCGGCTGCGTGGAGGTGCTCTCCACCCATGAGCAGCACCTCGGCGGTGCGTCCGGCCAGGTGTATCTCGGTTGTCAGTTCCCGGCCGATCCGGCCTATCGGCTCGAGCTGCAGCGCTGGGGGCAGGCGGTTGGCGAGGCTCTGGCTGAGCTGGGGGCGTTGGATCATTTCTCGGTGGATGGGCTGGCCCGGCGTTTCGGTGATCGTTGGGATCTCCAGGCCATTGAGGTCAACCTCCGCAAAGGCGGCACCACCCATCCCCATCAGGTGCTGCGCTTTCTCAGCAATGGCCACATGGATGCTTCCACCGGTGCCTTCCTGTCTCCCCAGGGCAGTGAGCTGCACTACCTGGCCACAGACAACTTCATGCATCCCCAACTCCGTGGCCTGCTGCCGATGGATCTGATCGATGCCGTGGCGGAGGCCGGTTTGCATTACGACGCCCTCAAGGAGAGCGGAAGCGTGTTTCATCTTCTCGGTTGTCTTTCAGAACACGGCAAGCTGGGAATGACCTGCATCGGCACCACCCTGGCGGAGGCTCGGGAGGTGGATGCCCGCACGCGGGCCCGGCTGCTGGAGATGTGACGCGTTGTCGAGGCCATGACCGGATTCACTCCACCGTTTCCTCCCCCTGCCGCCCGAGCTGAGGTGGAACGCCTCAAGGGGTACAGCGCTCCCCTGGAGGGGCGTCGTGGTCTGCTGCGTCTGGATTTCAACGAAAACACCGTTGGCCCCAGTCCGAAGGTGGTGGCTGCGATTCGAGCCTTCCCCGAGGAACTCATCGCGGTGTATCCGGAATACGACGGACTGCGCGAGGCGTTGATCGCCAATCTGAAGGCGTCGAAGGAGGGCCTGCGGCATCCCCTGGCTCCTGAGCAGGTGGGGGTGTTCAACGGCGTGGATGCGGCAATCCATGCCGTGATTCACGCCTATGGGGCTCCAGGCGACACCCTGCTCACCACCAGTCCAACCTTCGGGTACTACGCACCCTGCGCCGGCATGCAGGGGATGGTGATCGAGGCGGTGCACCACGCAATGCCCGGCTTCTTCTTCCCTCTGGAAGCGATTCGTTCCGCTCTGAGCAGACGGCCCAAGATCCTGATGCTTTGCAATCCCAACAACCCAACAGGGACCCGTCTTGCAGCGGATCAGGTGCTGGCGCTCGCAGCGTCTGCCCCAGACACGCTGGTGGTGGTGGACGAGCTCTATGAAGCGTTCACGGGAGACAGCGTGCTGCCAGTCGTCGATTTCCAGACACAGGCCAATGTGTTGGTGCTGCGGTCCCTCGCCAAGACAGCGGGTCTGGCTGGATTGCGCCTGGGCTTTGCCATTGGCCACCCAGGAGTTGTCGACAGGGTTGGCCGCGTCACCGGACCCTATGACGTGAACAGCCTGGCGGCGGCGGCGGCGTTTGCGGCCCTGGAGGACCAGGCCTATACCAATCAGTACGTTGAGGAAGTGCTACGCGCGCGTAACTGGATCGGGACTGAAATGACACGCTCGCGTGTTGTTTTTCACTGTGACGGGGGTAATTACCTGTTGGTGTGGCCGCAGCGGCCTGCTGATGAGGTGGAGCAAGCGCTTCGAGCGGAGGGGATCCTGGTTCGTTCCATGGCCGGGAAGCCCCAGATTGATGGGTCCCTGCGTGTGAGTATTGGCACCTTGCAGCAGATGCAGCGGTTCTGGGAAGTTTTTAGCTTTGTTTCGAAATCTGGTTAGGTTTGCGTTGGCAGCAGTTATTCGTCATCACTAGGTTGTGACAGTCCGAGGGATTGCGAGGCCGTCATGCCAGCAGTGAAGAAGCTGTTCTTCGGATCTGGGCAGCGGCCTCTGCGACAGCAGCTGGCGATCACTCTTGCAGGAATTCTTTCGCTGTCGATTCTTGTTTCGATTTTATTGCTGAACATTTTGTTCGGTTGGCAGGCTCGCCAGTTGATTGATCAACGTGCGGCCTTTTTCATGGACGCAATGTTGTCGGTGAGGGAGTACACCAGCAGGAAGGTGAATCCCATTCTTGCCCCTCTTAATCAAGGTGCTGGCCTATTTCGGCCGGAGGCTGTTCCCAGTTACTCTGCTCAGACGGTAGCTGGACTGCTCAAAGATAAGCCTGAATTCCGCGAATATTCATACCGTGAGGCTGCCATTAATCCAACAAATTTAAGGGACAAGGCGGATTCATTTGAAACGGGTGTGATCGAGGCGTTCCGGCGTGATCCATCCCTCAAGATTCAATCGGGTGAAAAATCCACGCCACTGGGAACGGTTCATTTTGTGGCCCAGCCCATCAAGGTCGGAAAAGAGAGTTGTCTCATCTGTCATTCCACACCTGATCGAGCACCCGCAAGTCAGCTTCTTGCTTATGGAGACACCGGCGGCTTCGGATGGAAACTGAATGAAATTGTTGGAACGCAGATTGTCACGGTGCCGCAAGAAGCGGTGTTCATGGCGAAGGATCGCTCCCTGCTGTTCACGGCCGCACTGCTTGTTGTTGCCTTCAGTGTGGTGGGTGTGATTGTGAATGCCGTGCTTGACAGGCTGATCCTTCGCCCGATGCGCGACATCAGCCGCAAGGCCGACGAAGCCAGTGTTACTCCCGCGACGGTCAATTTCGAGGAGAGGGAACGTCGGGATGAAATCGGCTTGCTGGCGCGCAGTTTTGAACGTATGAAGCAGAGCTTGGCGATCTCCATGCAGATGCTCAAGGATCGCCAGGGCAAGGCTTGATGAGGCGTCTTCTGATCGTTCTCTCTCTTGCTCTCGGCGCCTGCGCGGGTGGACCATCGGGTGAGCAGGCGCTCTGCGGTCCCACTGGTCGTCTGCGCGTCGGCTTGGTGGGTTCGGCGGAAGGTCGGCGTGGTTCCGCAGGCGTCATCCTGGCGGAGCAGGAGCAGTTCAAGCTGCGGGAGCTTCTGATGGCATCCAGTCGTTGTGATGTCCTCTTGGAGCCTGTTCTCAGCCCTGAGCAAGCTCGACTCCGTCTCAGGAACAGTGAGTGGGATCTTGCTTTTCTTCCTCCGGGGCTGACTGCTGTTGCGCTCGAGCAAGAGGGGCAGTTCAGTCTTGTTCGTCAGTTGGGTCGTCGTCAGAACGCAAAGTCGCAATTGATTGTTCGCGCAGACAGTCGCTTCAAGACCCGAGCCGATCTTCGCGGGACACGCCTGGGGCTGCTGCCTCGTGGTTCCCTCACTGGGTTTTATCTCCCTCTGTTCAATCTTCATGGTCTGACGTTGTCGCAGGTGGGGTATGAACTCACGTACCAAGACCTGATGCAGGGTCTGCAAAACGGAGAGTTTGACGTCATTGCCTGGGATGGCGCACTTCCAACGCAGGGCAACGAGATTCGGGTCATTCATGAAGACACCCATGCGATTCCTCTGGGTGCGCTGGCTCTCAGTCAGCCGCTTCTCGCCCAGGATTACAAACCTTTTGTGCAAAAGCTTGATGACAATGTGACCCAGCTTCCTTCTTCGCTTGGCTACGCGACGGGCGTGATCCCTGATCTTCTGATGCTCCAGGAGCTGAGAGCGATTGTGTCCAAGGTGGAGGGTTGGAGTCTTCCCCAGGCTGGTCAGCCCTATGTCGTGTATGGAACCCCATCACGCTCAATGCCTGGCGAGGGGCCTCTATGACAACGCACGCTCGCCATCTGCGCGCCATTGTCTTCAGTGACGTGGTTGATTCGTCTGTGAAAATCTTCGCGGATGAATTGATTGCAATTCAACGCATCAAGGAGGATCTTGCTCTGATCCGTGATGCTCTTCAGAGTCATGGTGGGGCCCTTGTGAAGTCGCTGGGTGATGGACTTCTGGTCACCTTCGATGGACCGACGCATGCGCTTGAGTTCATCCAGTCTGCGCTGCAATCCCTGCACAGCCAAGGCCGTCAACCCCTGGCCCATCGCTTTGGTCTGCATACCGGTGAAATTTATGCCGATGGCGATGACATCCTTGGTCAGGGTGTGCATCTGGCCTCCAGGCTGCAAACTGTCAGCCCCGCCAATGGCGTGGCCTTCACCCGTTCAACCTATGAGTTGATTGACTCGCGCTTCAGACCGTTGGCCCGATCCATCGGGACTGTTGAACTCAAAGGGTTGCCTGAGCGAATGGAACTGTATTGCTTAGGTGCCGATGATTTGCTGCGTTTCGGTCGCCAGGAACAGGATGATCGCGATGATCTGTCCCTTCTGTTAGACGACACTCCGTATACCGTTGTGCGCTCCCTCAGTCGATCACGTCAACCACAGACACTGCTTCTGAAAGAGAAACAGCGTGATCGTCAGGCGGTGTTGAAGTTGATTCCCACAGACGCCAGTCTTGAAGAAGCTTTGAGGGTTGAGGCGGCGAGCCTCGATCGTCTGCGTCACCCTCGGATCCCAAGAGTTCTTGATGCCTATGCACGTGATGGACGTTTTTGTTTTATCCAGGAATACATTTCTGGTCCGTCTCTCCATGGTTCTCTTGACCTCCTGAGAAAAAAACAGAGACTTGCAGAATTGCTGCGTCAGGTGTTGCAGATGCTTGAGACGCTGCATGCCGCGGGCTTGATGCACGGTGATATTCATCCGGCCAATCTGATTCCTTCAGACAGCGGCTGCCCTCCTTTCCTGGTGGACTTCTCGCTGTTGAGAGCTCGTACAGAAGCCAGACTGCGGCAGACCGACCGTCGGCTCGAAGCCAGTGTTTCGGAGCTGGGCCGCCCTTATTTTTCTGCACCCGAACGCGCTCGTTTCGGACGACTCACTCCCTCTGCGGATCTCTATGCCCTTGGCGTGACAGCTCTGTTGTTGTTCACAGGAGGGAGTCCCAAAGATCTTTACGACGAGATCCAGGCCTGCTGGCGATTGGAGGGACTGGACTCTGAAGTGGTGCGCTGGCTAGCGCCGCTTCTGGAAGATCAGCCAGCCCGTCGGCTTCAGTCGGCTGCTGATGCTTTGCAGCTTCTTGACCAACCCACGGCTGTGGCCTCATCCATGCCGGCGGCTGCAGAGATCCGTCGTTCTGATCTGCCTGTCTTGAACTCGGTCAGCAAGGCCGAACTTCAGCGCCACCTGGTGGTGACCTATGGGCCGATGGTGGATCTTCTGCTGGAGACAGCGCCCACCACGGTGGAGCCCCCGCAACTGAGTGCCTTGCGTGAGCGGCTGATTGCTGCGGGGATGGCGGCCGGTGATGTTGATGCGGCACTGCGTCAAGCGGTGGTGCAGCCTCCCGTTCCCGCGGGCCAAGCCAGTCCAGCCCACTCCTCAACAACGCGGATGGTCGTTCCTGAGTCACCCTCAGAAGGTGATGGTGGGAAGGCAGCCCATCCACTGCTCGCTGAGTTGCGGGAACGCATCGGGCCCATCGCCGATTTCATCTGGACTGATGAGCTCCCGCGTCTGGCTGAATTGGATCCCGCAGCGTTTCGCGCACAACTGGACAAAGCCTCTGTGCCCACGCCGGTGGTTGATGCCCTGCTGAATAGTGGTGCCTCAGGCACTGATCATCGCCCGGATGATTCATGGTCAGCGGAGCCCCCTTCAGCCTCTCAGCCGCTGACTCAGGGAGATCCCTGTTCCATGCACACAACGGATCCTGCGCAACTCAGCAGCGATCTCGCCGAACTGATCGGCCCTGTGGCGACCATGGTGATGCAGGAGGTCGCGGTGCTGCCGGTGTCAAAACAACCCCAGGCCATCGTGGACGTGATGGTTCGCCTTGGGGTCGCCTCTGATCTTGTGGACACCTTCCGCAACCGTCAGGGAATGGCAGCATCGAAAGAGGCCTGATCCAGGATCAGCGCATCACATCGATCACGGTGTCGTCTCCGAGGGAGCCAGGCAGGGACAGCGTCGTCCCCACCCGTTGAACCTTCGTTCCTCCCATGGCATCGAGGAAGGGCTGCACGCCACTTTGATCACAGCCCTGGGGCGCATCGCCGCTGACGTATTGCACGGGAATCACCCTCCGTGGATTCAGCTGCCTCACCACATCGGCGGCTTCCACGCCGTCGTAAACCTTGCCGCCGCCGCCCACGCCGATGATCAACACATCGGGGCGACCAAGAAGCACTTTGTCTTCGCCGCTCAAGGGGGCCGCGGTTCCTCCGAGATGGGCGAAGCTCAGGCCACCCTGTTGCCAACGCCAGAGCGTGGCATTGCCGAAGCGCCTGCCTCCGACACGGTCGTGGGGGGCTGAGAAGCCCTCGAGGTTCAGCCCGCCGACTCGATAGGAGCCAGGCTTCACCAGATAAGTACCACCCCCGACCCGGGCCCCTTCGTCAGGCAGCTCAGAGCTGGCGAGTGTCACGGTGGCGTTCACGCGCGGTTCCCGCAATCCTTTGGCACAGCCAACGGCCTTGAAAGGATTCACCAGAACGGAACGTCCACCACCGCGGATCAGCAGGGCGCTGTGGCCATAGCTGGTGATGGTCACTCCTGCGGCCTGGGCGGCAGGGACGGAGACTGAGGTCAGTAGAGCAGTCGCCGTTAGTGCCGCAGCCATGCTGCCGGCACTCCGTCTGTGCAGGAGATCGGTCATGGGGGCATACCGGAGGGCTTTGGAAGCTAGCAGTGCTGTAAGCGACTTTCCGCTTGCTGCAGGAAGTTGGCCAACAGGTTGTGGCCGGCTTCGGTGAGCACACTTTCAGGGTGGAACTGAACCCCTTGCAAATGGTGGTGGTCGCGGTGGCGCAGTCCCATTACGGTGCCGTCCGCCAGTTCAGCGGTGACCTCGAGGCATTCAGGCAGGCTGCTGCGTTCCGCGATCAGACTGTGGTAACGGGTGGCGGTGAGTGGTTGAGGCAGGCCTGCAAACACCCCCTCTCCGCGGTGATGCACAGGGGATGTCTTGCCATGCATCAGTTCAGAGGCACGGATGATCCGGCCGCCATAGGCCTGAGCCAGGGCTTGATGCCCCAGGCACACGCCCAGGGTTGGGATCTGAGGAGACAACTGCTTGAGCACATCCAGGCACACCCCGGCCTGATCGGGATCCCCAGGCCCAGGAGACAGAAGAATGGCATCGGGCTTGAGTGCACTGATCTCCTCAATGGTGAGGGCGTCATTACGCTCCACCCGCAACTCGGAGGCCAGGGGATGCTGGGCCGCCAGCTCACCGAAGTACTGCACCAGGTTGTAGGTGAAGCTGTCGTAGTTATCGATGACAAGGAGCATCGTTCAAAGGCTGAGACGAAAGATCAGAGGAGGTAGTACGAGCAGCAGGGCGATCAGCAGCGAGCTGAGGGCCGCCACCAGTACCGCAGCCGCAGCGCAGTCCTTGGCGATCCGAGCCAAGGGATGGAAGCGGCGGCCGATGGCTAGATCCACCACCGATTCAATGGCGGTGTTGAGCAGCTCGAGCACCAGGACAGCGGCCACGGTGAGCACCAGCACGGCGAGCTGAATGGCAGGCAGTTGAAGCCAGAGCCCCAGGCCGAAGACCACCGAACCGATGCTCACATGGATGCGGAAATTCCTCTGGCTGACAAACCCATACGCCAGGCCCTGGGCGGCATAGCGGAAGCTGGCCGGTAGGTCGCCAGCAATCCGCCAAGCGCCTCTTTGGGCGGCTCGATGGGCTTGCTTGGTGCTGCGCTGGCTGATCTCCTCGGACAACGGCGCTCCGTCTTCAGGGTTCAGCAGTGATTTCATCTGCTGTTTCACAGTTGATCTCACCATGGGATTGAACATTAACGGCCATGGCAAGCAGGCGCTCTTGACAGGCAATCATTGCGTTCAAAGTTGTCTCATCGGGGTGATCCCAGCCGAGGAGATGCAACAGCCCGTGACTGACGAGCCATTGCAGCTCCCTCTCCAGGCTGTGTCCCTGCTCGATCGCTTGGCGCGCTGCCGTCGGCACGGAGACGACAATGTCCCCGAGCTCCAGGGTTGTCGCCTGCTGGAGCGGCATCTCCGACTCAAGTGCTGCAAACGACAACACATCCGTTGCCTGAGGCAGGCCACGCCAACGGCCATTGAGCTCAGCAATCTCTCGATCGCCTGTCAATTGCAGGCCCAGGCTGACGTCCAAACAGTCCCTCAGTTGGGGTGCTGTTGGTTGCTCCCAGCTCTGCTTGAGCGCCTCAAGCCAACGGCAGAGGTCGCTTTGCCAGGGCTCCGGGTTCTGCAGCCGTCCGGTTGAGGCCAACATTCCCAATGTGTTGATCTGGGCGTCGTCAGCACCTGTAAAGGCCAGGTCGAGAACGACCGGATCGCGCCGTCGTGCGCTCATTGCGGAAGGGTTGGGCGACCCAGCCAGGCCACCACAAGGATGAATCCAATGAAGCCAGTGGCGGTGAGTCCGAAGTGGAACAGGCTTTTGCTGCCTTTGCGCACCATGTTGCGCATCGCCTGTTTGACGAAACTCGGCGGTGGGGTGGTGGGTCCTTCCTTCTCGGGCATGGTCAGCTGTCCTCCTCCTGGCCGGGGCTGTCGACACCTTGGCGCAGCAAGGCCTGGATAAAGGGCTCCAGGTCGCCATCCATCACGCCTTGAACATCATTGGTTTCCTCCTGGGTACGCAGATCCTTCACCATCTGATACGGGTGAAACACATAATTTCTGATCTGGTTGCCCCAGGCCGCTTCCACGATGTCGCCGCGGATATCGGCGATTTCAGCAGCTCGCTGCTCCTGGGCGATCACCAGAAGTTTGGCCTTGAGAAGGGCCATGGCCTTCTCTTTGTTTTGCAGCTGGGAACGCTCCTGGGTGCAACGCACCGCCAGGCCCGTGGGGATGTGCAGGATGCGAACCGCGGTTTCCACCTTGTTCACGTTCTGACCGCCAGCACCTCCGGATCGTGAGGTTGTGACCTCCAGATCCTTGTCAGGGATATCGATGTCGACATCCTCCTCCAGCTTGGGCATCACCTCCACGCCGGCGAAGCTGGTCTGCCGCTTGTCGTTCGCGTTGAACGGAGAGATACGCACCAGGCGGTGTGTTCCTTTTTCATTGCGTAGATAGCCGTAGGCATAACGACCCTCGATTTCGATCGTGGCGCTCTTGATGCCCGCTTCCTCTCCTTCACTGAGTTCGTCCACCGTCACTTTCATGCCGCGGTCCTCAGCCCAGCGGGTGTACATGCGCAGAAGCATCTGGGCCCAGTCCTGGGCGTCTGTTCCTCCAGCACCGGCATTGATGGAGAGCACGGCTCCTTCTTTGTCGTACTCACCACTGAGCAGGCGTTCCAGTTCCCAGCGATCTAGGTCACGGCGCAACTGGTTCAGGCCACCTTGGGCTTCGCCCAACATGTCTTCGTCGGGTTCAAGGTCGTAGAGCTCAAGCGTGGCCTGCGCGTCGGAGACCGCGCCCTGCCAAGTCTCCAGCTGTTGCAGCATCGCCTTCACCTCATCGAGGCGCCGCATCTGCTTCTGTGCGTTCTGTTGGTCGTCCCAGAAGTCCGGCTGAGCAGCCAGTTGTTCGAGGTCCTGCTGCCGTGCGTTTAAAGCAGGAACGTCAAAGACAGTCCTGGGCATGGCCCAGGCGGTCAGTGAGCTCGGAGAGGTCGCGCTTGAAGTCGGTGAGATCGAGCAAAGGTGCGCTGAGGCAATATTTTCAGACCCTATCTCAGTGAGTAACGCCCTTGCTCGGCAGTGAACAGGGGATCAACTTCGGGGCACGCTGGGCTGGCTTCTGGTTCAGCAGGTCCTGCATCCGAGCATCAATCCAAACAGATGCCATCCGTTCGATAGCTTCACCACGAGGCCACCGAACAGGGTGCCCAAGACTCTCGTCCGCGCTGCCTTCAGCGAGGCTTCAGAGCCTGCAATCACGAAGAGACCCGTGGCGAGGAGGCCTGCGAATCCCACCCCTTAGAGCGTTGCGGATCTGCCGGGCGGATGGTGGATGGATTCCCATCGCTCCGAAGCGGTCTGCTCTGCATAGGATTCGGGTTCATGATGAATGCTCCATGCCGAGCGTCGAGATCTACACCTGGCGCACCTGTCCGTTTTGTATCCGTGCCAAGCAGCTGCTGGATCGCAAGGGCGTTGCTTACACGGAGTACTCCGTTGACGGCGATGAGCCGGCCCGCGATGCCATGGCTGCGCGTGGGAATGGCCGCCGCAGTGTTCCCCAGATCTTCATCGCAGATCAGCACATCGGGGGATGCGACGAACTCCACGCTCTTGAAAGGGCCGGGACACTCGATGCCCTGCTCTCCTGAGGAACGGATTCACTGATCTCGTGATGCGCCATCTGTTCGTGCTGGATCCGCTGGAGCGGATCAACCCCGCCAAGGACTCCACAGCGGCGCTGATGCAGGCGGCCTTCCGCGCCTCTTTGGAGGTGTGGGCTTGCACCCCTGCTGATCTCATCGCCCTCGGTGATGAGCCTCTGGCGATGGCTGCCCCGGTCCAGCCCGATCCTTGGGTGAGGGCCGGAGACCGTGAGCGCTTGCCCCTCAACACCTTCAAGGTGATCTGGATGCGGAAGGACCCGCCGGTGGATGAGGCCTATCTCTATGCCACCCATCTGCTGGATGTGGCTGAGCGTGCGGGGGTGTGTGTGCTCAACAGACCGTCCTCCTTGCGCAGCTGGAACGAAAAGCTGGGCGCCCTGCGATTCAGTCGCTGGATGGCCCCCACCCTGGTCTCCGGCCGGGTTGGAGAACTGCAGGCTTTTGCGGAGGAGCAGGGGGAAATCGTTCTCAAGCCTCTGGGTGGCAGGGCTGGCCTGGGGGTGATTCGGGTGTCATCGCAGGCGCCGGGGCTGGGCGCTTTGCTGGAGCTGGTTACTGAGCAGGAACGTCTTCCCGTGATGGCGCAACGTTTTCTGGCCTCAGTGTCCGAGGGCGACAAACGCATTCTTCTGGTGGATGGTGAGCCGTTGGGAGCGATCAATCGCCGTCCTGCGGCCGGTGAATTCCGCAGCAATCTGGCTGTGGGAGGTCAGCCGGAGCCCACCGTGCTCAGTGAACGGGAATGTCAGATCTGTGCCGCGCTAGCCCCGGCACTGCGGGCCGAGGGTTTGTTTTTTGTGGGCATCGATGTGATCGGTGGGATGCTCAGTGAGATCAACGTCACCAGTCCAACCGGCATTCGAGAAGTGGAACGGCTGATGGATCAACCCCTTGCTGATCAGGTGATTGAGCGGCTGCAGCAACTGCGTAGCTAACGCGTCACAGGCGAGGCAACGGAGGATCGAGAGGGTTGGAACCCTGTTGTGATTGGAGGTCCAACTGATCGGCCAGCACGGTCAGTTTGAGAGCAACTTCCTGCAGCTCCCGTTCCGCCACTGACCCCCTCACCAGTCCGGCTCCAGCGGTGAGGTCGAGTTGAGAACCGTGGGCGTGGCCGCAGCGGATGGCAACCCGCAGTTCGGCGTCGCCGGCACTGTCAATCCAGCCGATTGGAGCCGCATAGCCTCCGCGCTCGAAGGGCTCAAGGCTGCGCAGCCAACCCATGGCCTGGCGTCTGGGGAGACCTGCTACCGCTGGTGTGGGGTGCAGGGCACCAGCCAGACTCAGCGGCAACTGTTCCTCGGCCGCCGCTGTAATTGGCGTGTGGAGATGCATCAACCGTCCGTGCCGAGCGAGTTGGGGGCGCCTTGGTCTGCGGGGGGTCAGCCCGAGGCTCTTCAGGTGATCAGTGATCGCCTGCACCACTAATTCATGTTCTCTGCGGTCCTTCTCGGAATTCAGAAGCGACTCTCCGGTTTCAAGCCGACCGGCTGTCCCGGCCAGAGCATCGCTGCGGAGTTGTCCATTGCGCAGACTGAGCAACCGTTCAGGAGAGGCTCCAAAAAAGGAGTCCTGCGCGTCACGCTGCCAGAGGAAGCGACAGCTGCCGGCCTGCTGGTGCCGCAATCGATCAAGCAGCGGCAGGGGATTGAGGGGCGCGCTGAGTTGAATCGATTGCCGAACGGCCAGCACGAGCTTGTGGAGTTCACCCTGGTTCACCAGCTCCAACCCCCGTTCAAGGGCCGACGCGTAGCGCGATTCCCAATCGCCAGGGCTGACACTGCCCCGCACCGTTTCCGGCCACGGTTCTGACAGCTGGGGCTGGGCTTGAAGCCGCTCGGCCATCAACCAAAGCGTTTCGATCAGCAGGCGGACGTCTTCGATTTCGTGGGCGACCCCGTGGATCCGAAGCCAGCACTGGCGACCCTGACGACTCAGTTGCCATCGGGGCAGCACGGCCTGCACGGAGGGCATGCCTCCCCTGGGCTGCTGTTCGCTCGGCTGCTCGAAAAACGAAAAGGCCAGAAGGATGCGGGATCGGGCCTGCGCCGGTGCATCCGGAGAGCCTTCCACGACCCTGCAAAGGGTGGCATCGCAGAAACGCTGTGCTAGTTCGAATCGTTTCGGACCGGCGAGATCCAGGTGGTGGCAGCGACCAGACGCGGCCAGGCACAGACCCGGTGCCCCGTCCCAGAGGAAGCGGAAGGGGTCGGAGGATCGCAGGTCTGGCAGGTGCCGCAGGGGATCGAGGCCGCCGATGGGGACGGCCAGACTCATTACACAGTCCTCACCCTGGCGCTGCTCCCAGGCCTGCAGGGCCTGCTGGAGCCGATCGCCGAAGCGCATCGCCATCGAGCTGGGGAAGGACTCGGCCGACATCCGGGCGGCAGTGTTGAAAGGGTGCTGCTCAAATGTATGAGTCTTGATGAGGACTCAAGGGGTCCAGTCCATGTCAGATCGCCAGGCTGTTGCAACCCTTCACTCCCCGGATGCGGAACGACGGCGTCTTTGGAAGGCGGCTATCAAGTGGCCGATGTACTCCGTGGCGGTGATGCCCATGCTTCTGGCCCTGGGCTGGAGGATCGGCGCCGGCCTTCCGGTGCGTTGGGGACAGGCCATCGCATTTCTTGTGGCAGCCGTCTTGCTGCTGCTTTGGGAAAATCTCAGCAACGATCTATTCGATGCCGACACCGGGGTGGATGTTGAGGGCAAACCCCATTCCGTGGTGGCGTTGTTGGGACGACGACGGCCGGTCCGCCAGCTGGCGCATGGCGCCCTGGTGGCGGGATTGCTGTTGATGGCGGTGATCGCCTTGCGCAGCAGCGTCTGGGTGCTGGGCCTGGTGCTGCTGTGCTGCCTTCTGGGTTACCTCTATCAGGGTCCTCCCTTTCGTTTGGGATACCTCGGACTGGGTGAGCCCCTGTGCTGGATGGCCTTTGGTCCACTGGCCACTGCATCAGCTCTGATGGTGCTCACCCCGGTTCAGCCTGTCGCCGCGATGGCAACGGTGCCCTGGGCCTCAGCCCTGGCGCTCGGATCGGGTCCTGCGATCGCCACCACCCTGGTGCTGTTCTGCTCCCATTT
Organism: Synechococcus sp. WH 7805; assembly: GCF_000153285.1. Taxonomy (NCBI): domain Bacteria; kingdom Bacillati; phylum Cyanobacteriota; class Cyanophyceae; order Synechococcales; family Synechococcaceae; genus Synechococcus; species Synechococcus sp. WH 7805. The sequence continues at coordinate 1,994,303 of NZ_CH724168.1, forward strand.
CCATCAGGTGGAGACGGATGCTCGTCACGGCAAGCGCTCGCCCGTGGTGCGGATGGGAACGGCCCGCGCTGCGGCGCTCGTTCCCTGGTTCATTGCGGGCACCCTCGCTCTGGAATGGGTGCCGGTTCTGGATGGACATTGGCCGCTGACGGCCTTGCTGGGAGGCCTGGGCTTGCCTGCAGCTTCAGCTCTCATCCGTCTGCTGCGCGACCACCACCGGAATGCGGAGAGGATCGCCGGCAGCAAATTCCTGGCCCTGCGCTTCCAGGCGCTCAATGGGGTGGGGCTCAGCGTCGGCTTGGCGATCGGACCCCGGTTCGAGGCCGCTGTTCATCAGCTGATCTGAAGGCATGACTCTGCAGCTGGCGTTTCGTCCCTACGCCTTTGATCTGAGTCGGCCGCTTGTGACCTCCCGTGGGAGTTGGCAGAGGCGCCGAGGCTGGTTGCTTCGGATTGTTGATTCTGGTTCCGGATCGATGGGATGGGGGGAGGTGTCCCCGCTCGATCCTGGCGGCCAACATCGTTGTGAGCACGTCCTCAGCGCTTGGTCTCTGAACGTATGCCGCTCCCGTCAGGCACTGGAGGTGCTGCTGCCGTCCCTTCCCGCCGCCCTGGCCTTCGCAATCGGGGCCGCGCTGGCAGAGCTCGACGGTGTGGTGGGTGATGCCCACGCCAACGGTCAGCGTTGGCGCCCGCCGCCGCCATCGGCCCAACTGCTCCCCGCCGGCCATGCCATGCCCGCAGCGCTTGAGGCCCTGCTCGCGCAGCATGGGGAGGTTGCGGGCGAAGCGTGCAGGGTGGAGCCGCTCACGCTGAAGTGGAAAGTGGCAGCTGCCGAGCCGGCTTTGGAGTGGAGGCTGCTGAGCCTGCTCCTCCAGCATCTTCCCGACAAGGCCCGGCTGCGTCTGGATGCCAACGGCGGCTGGGATCGGGCCACCGCGGATCGTTGGGCCGATGCCGTCGCGGACGATCCGCGTTTGGATTGGCTGGAGCAACCACTGGCGGCCAACGATCTTGAGGGATTGTCGCGGTTAGGGGAGAGGGTCCCCGTTGCCTTGGATGAATCCCTGGACCTAAACCCCGAGCTTCGTGAGCACTGGCCGGGTTGGCAGGTGCGGCGGCCTGTGTTGGAGGGTGATCCGAGACCCTTGCTTCAGGATCTGCAGAGAGGACGACCAAAGCTGATGCTGAGCACGGCGTTTGAAACCGGCATCGGTGCTCGCTGGCTTGCTCTGCTCGCCCAGTTGCAACAGCAGGGCCCCACACCTGTCGCCCCCGGCTTCGCACCTGGCTGGACCCCTTCAGGACCGTTGTTCGCCTCCGAGCCTGAGCAGGTCTGGGCCCATGCGTCGGAGGCAATGCCATGACTTCAGCTGTCGCCGTTCTGTGCGACCCCCTTAGCCCTGAGGACACCGCGATCCGCCTGCAGGCGGCCTTGGGCAAGGGACAGTGGGTGCGGCTGCTCGGCCGTGATCCTTCGGCGGACCGGGGATCTGTGCCTCCGGAGGCTGTTCAGTGGCCAGAGGCTGTTGGCTGGCCAGAAGGGCCTGGGCTGGTCTTGTCCAGTGGTGGCAGCACCGGAGGTCGATCCTTCTGCCTGCATCCTGTCGGCAACTTGGAGCGCTCAGCCCAGGCAACCGCCCACTGGCTTCGCTGCATCAGCATCGACCCCACCACGGCCTTGGTCTGGAATCCCCTCCCGTTTCACCATGTGAGCGGACTCATGCCCTGGTGGCGTGCATGCCAGTGGGGCGCTGCCCACGTCTGGTTGGCACCTGCGCTGATGAAACACCCGGCTCGACTGCTGGAACGCAGCGTGCAACACCCTGCCTGGCGGCAGAAGCCGATGCTGCTGTCGTTGGTTCCCACCCAGCTGCGGCGTCTGCTGGTTCACCCACGCGGTCGTCGTTGGTTGCAAGCGATGGATGTGATCTGGGTTGGAGGGGCGAGCTTGCCGGAGGATCTGGCTGCCGCCTCTCGTCAGGCCGGCCTGAAGTTGGCTCCGTGTTACGGCGCAACGGAAACTGCCGCGATGGTGACGGCCCAACGTCCCAGGGATTTTCTGACTGGTGGTACGAGCTGTGGCCAGCCTCTCGAGGACGTTGATCTCCAGGTGGGTGCGGACGGAGCCCTGGCTGTTCGCTGTGATCGCTTGGCCTTGGCAAGGGTTGACCATTCCGGCGAGCTGCATCCGCTCTCCGATTCACAGGGCTGGTGGTGGAGCGGTGATCGGGCCCGGCTTTCCGAGACAGCTGTTCAGCCACACCTGCATGTGCTGGGGCGCCGGGATGGCGCGATCCTCTCGGGAGGCGTCACGGTGTATCCACCCCAGCTCGAGGAGCGGTTGATGGCTGCGGCTCGTTCAGCGTCACTGCCGCTTGGAGCAGTGCTGCTGTTGGCTGTGTCGGATCGCGAGTGGGGCGAGCGGCTGGTGGCCCTGGTGCGCTGGAGTGGGGCTGATGGGGATTCTGAGGTTGCGGCGAGGTGTCTCGGGGGATTGAGAGCCCTCGTGTCTGACTGGATGCCTGCGGAGCGTCCAATCGCTTGGCATGAATGCGATGAACTCGAGCCGACGGCTGCAGGAAAATGGGAGCGTGCGCGTTGGCAGGTCTGGCTCCGATCGCTAGAAGCGGGACAGACCAGGCCCTGTGATGACTACGCTCTCCGACACCGAGATCAGTAACAGGAAGCTTGCCTCGGGTTTGCTGGGCGTCTTTCTTGGATCCTTCGGCGCGCACAAATTTGTTCTTGGTTTCACTAACGCCGGCATCATCATGTTGGTGGTGACTATTGCCGGTGGCATGGTCACCTGTGGTGTCGCCTCGTTTGTGATGGGGGTGATTGGACTGATCGAGGGAATCATCTATCTCACAAAAACCCCCGAGGAATTCCGTGAGCTTTATATCGACGCTCGGAAGCAATGGTTTTGATCAAACCTGTTCCTTTGGGGCCCAAGCGTGGAGTCGCATTTTTTTTACCGGCGGCTGCCCTCAGTTGTGTGCTGTTTGCCTCCCAGTCTCTGGATGGTTTTCATCCTCTTGGTGTTCTCCTCAGCCTGGCCCCTCTGCAGGTGGTTGCACTTCTCTGGGTGCGGGCTTCAGAGGCCACTGATGCTTCCAAGGGAAGACGCTTCTAGCCATCGATCAATCGCTTCCGGAAGTGCGCACCGCCGTCGGGATGTGTTGCTGATCGCTAGCTGACGAATCGAGCCGTGGGCGACATCCTGGTCATCCAATTGGAAGCGATAATGCACTTCGAAGCTTCCTGGATCGAGCCGCTGGGGAACAACCAGAACCTGGAGATGATCACCGCCATGCACCGGCTTGAGAAAGTCGGCACGACAGTGCACCACCGGTAAGGCAATCTCCGGCCATCGCTCCTGGCCGCGGCAGCCTGGAAACACAGCATGGGCTTCAACGCCGTAACGCTCAAGGCTCTCCTCCCAGGCCTCGTGGCACCAACGCAAAAGCTGATGAAAATGCATCACACCAGCAGCGTCGGTGTCGCCGAAGCGCACCTTTTTTGACAATTTCAGCCAGCTGGAGGAATCAGCGATCAACGGATCCCATGATCACGTCGATCGAACCAAGGATCGCCATGATGTCGGCCACCTTGTGTCCCTTGAGGATGTGGGGAAGGATCTGCAGGTTGTTGCTGTCCGCGGCCCGAATCTTGAAACGCCAGGGAGTGACGTCGTTATTCCCTTGGATGAAAATCCCGATTTCCCCTTTGCCTGATTCCAGGCGGGTGTAAAGCTCACCGTTCGGAATCTTGAATGTGGGAGCCACTTTCTTGGCCACGTATTGGTAATCGAAACCGGCGAATTCGCTGTCTTTACCTTCGGCCATACGACGAGCTTCCACGTTTTCGGTGGGCCCACCGGGGATCATGTCGCAGGCTTGACGAAGAATCTTTAGGGATTGGCGCATCTCCTCAATGCGCACCCGATAACGGGCGAAGCAGTCGCCTTCCTTCTCCCAGGCCACATCCCAATCGAAATCGTCGTAGCACTCGTAATGGTCAACCTTGCGCAGGTCCCAGGGCACGCCTGACGCTCTGAGCATCGGCCCGGAGAGGCTCCAGTTGATGGCTTCATCCTTGCCGATTACACCCAGACCTTCAATACGGCGCCGGAAGATCGGGTTGTTGGTGATCAGCTTCTCGTATTCATCGATCTTCGGGCCGAACCAGTCGCAGAAATCACGACACTTCTCCAGCCAGCCCCAGGGGAGATCGGCGGCCACGCCCCCGATGCGGAAGTAATTGTTGTTGATCAGCCGCTGGCCGGTGGCGGCTTCCCAGAGGTCGTAGATCATCTCCCTTTCCCGGAAGATGTAGAAGAAGGGAGTCTGAGCGCCCACATCAGCCAGGAAGGGACCCAGCCAGAGCAGATGGTTGGCAATGCGGTTCAGTTCCAGCATCAGCACCCGGATGTAGCTGGCGCGCTTGGGCACTGGAATGTTGGCCAGTTTTTCCGGGGCGTTGACCACGACGGCCTCGTAGAACATCCCCGCCGCGTAGTCCATGCGGCTCACATAGGGCACGAACATCACGTTCGTGCGGTTCTCCGCGATCTTCTCCATGCCGCGGTGGAGATAGCCGATCACTGGCTCGCAATCGACGACGTCCTCGCCGTCAAGGGTCACCACCAGCCGCAACACCCCGTGCATGGAGGGGTGATGGGGGCCGAAGTTGACCACCATCGGCTCCGTGCGCGTTTCCAGCTGCGTCATGGGGCCGGTACAGAACATTCGTGTTGGGATCTTAGGAAGGACCCATGCCCGATCAGCTTCCCGAGACCGATTCAGCCTTTCAGCATGTGCCGGTGCTGGCCGATGTTCTGTTGAAGACGTTGGACCAGGAGCCCAGTGACCACTGGCAGTCTGGCCTGGTTGTGGATGCCACCCTGGGCGGAGGCGGGCACAGCAGTCTGTTGCTGGACCGTTATCCAGGGTTGCGCTTGATCGGGCTCGACCAGGACGCCACAGCGAGAGCGGCGGCCGCAGCGCGTCTCCGCCCCTGGCAGGAACGGGTCACCATCGTGGCCACCAACTTTGCTGATTACAGCCCTCCTGGGTCGGCATCCCTGGTTCTGGCGGACCTTGGCGTCAGCAGTCCCCAGCTCGATGTGGCGCAGCGGGGGTTCAGTTTTCGCCTCGATGGTCCCCTCGACATGCGCATGAATCCGGAGGGTGGGGGTGAGACGGCGGCGCAGTTGATCGAACGCTTGAAGGAATCCGACCTGGCTGACCTGATCTACGCCTATGGCGAGGAACGCCTGTCTCGCCGGATCGCACGCCGGATCAAGGCGGATCTGGCGGTGCAGGGGACCTATTCAGGGACTGCCGCGCTTGCCTACGCGATCGCCGGTTGCTACCCACCCAAGGCCCGACGTGGGCGGATCCACCCGGCGACGCGTACGTTTCAGGCCCTGCGCATTGCCGTGAATCACGAGCTGGCAGCGCTCGATCGCTTGCTTGAGCAGTCCCCGGACTGGCTTCAGCCTGGCGGGATGCTGGCGATCATCAGCTTTCATTCTCTTGAAGATCGGCGCGTCAAGACAGCTTTTTTGCAGGATGAACGGTTGGAACGCATCACCCGCCGACCGCTGACGGCCTCTGAAGATGAACAGGAAAGAAATGCACGAAGCCGCAGCGCCAAGTTGCGCATTGCCAGGCGTCGATCAGCTTCAGTCGACAGTTCAGAGCGTGGTTGAAGCGTCGCTTCTGAGCAAGCCAGTGTGATCGGTTGTTCCGAAGAGCTGGCGGTAAGCCGCCGTTGTGATGCAGGCCACCACCGGGGCGGCCACCAGAAGGCCCACTCCGCAGAGAATCGTGCCGATCACGATGATCACAGCATCGACGATCAACAGCAGCACCACCCACCACCAAGATGGATCAACGGCATCACGGCCGCGCTGAATGGTTTCAAAAGGTCTGTGCTGTTCGAGTAGGGCCACATAGGGCAAGAACATCTGGTTCACCGAGAGATAGATGAACAGAACCAGCGTGATGATTCCTGGGAGCCAGATCAATGCTTCATTGAGTTGGCCAAGTCCGAAGGCCACACCCAGTCCCACGGCCAGAATGACTAAAAACACAATATTCAGCGCGATCGAACGCACGAACAGCCGACCAGCTGCGGAACCATCCCAGCGAGAAAAATCTAAAAAGTCAGGTTTTGTTCCCTCAAGGGCAATCCATGATCCGCGCACCATGCCAATCACTCCCCAAAGGTTGATCAATACCGATCCAATCACTCCTGTGATGGTCAAGAGAATGACGATTGGTCCTTCGATGTATGTACTGGGCGCATTGGCGACCAGCTGAAAGATCACTGAAAGAATGCCAACAAGCAGAGTGAAAAGGATGAAAGACCAAGGGGCTTTCGTGAACGCACTCCAGCCGTCTTCAACAGCTCGAAGAACGTGAAGCCGTCCATTGCTGGGTGCTGTTGTCATGGAACAGGCTTCTCAATTGTTCGGAAGGTAACCGTTTTGACGGATTTTTCCAGGTTTTGTGATGTGTTCAAACGCTTGGCTTGCTCATTGGCTCCCGTCTAGCTGGGAGATGCATGCTGCAATCACCTCCACAGCGCGATTGATGTCTGTGGCTGTTGTGGTTCGACCCAGGCTCAAACGTAAGGAGGCTTCCGCTTCAACTCGACTGCGACCGATCGCCTGCAGGACGTGGGACGGTTTCCCTCTGCTGCAAGCGGAGCCGCTGCTGCAGGCCAGAGAGCGCTTGAGGCATCGATGCAAACGGTTGCCCGAGACATCCGGGACGGTGATGTTGAGGTTGTGGGCTAGTCGAGGCTGATGAGCTCCATTCATCAGCAGCTGGGGATGGCGTGATTTCAGGCCCCTCCACAGCTGGTTTGTGAGAACGCTGAGCTGGTGCTGCCGGGTCTCCAGGTCGGCATGCGCGAGGTCCGCCGCTGCAGCGAAGCCCACGATCAGAGGCACGGGCAAGGTTCCCGGCCTGAGCTCCTGTTCCTGGCTGCCTCCCCAAAGCAGAGGCTGGATCGAGACTCCTCGGCGTTTCACCAGCGCGCCGATTCCCTTGGGGCCATTCAGCTTGTGGGCACTGAGGCTGATGAGATCGCAACCCAGATCCGACCGGATCAGTCGCACGTGCCCAAAGGCCTGGGCCGCATCGGTGTGCAAAGTGATGCCCCTGCTCTTGCAGACGTCCGAAAGCGCTTGCAATGGCTGGATCACTCCAATCTCGTTGTTGGCTGCCATCACGCTCACCAGCTGCGTGTCGTCGCGAAGCACGCCGCTCAAGGCATTTGCATTGATGAGGCCGTTGTCCTGTGGACGCAGCACAGTCAGTTCGAAGCCTTCGCGCTGGAGCTGATGCATGGGATCCAGTACAGCGTGATGCTCCGTAGCCACGGTGATCACATGGCCGCAGTGCCCTTCCGCCTTGGCACGGGCGCGGGCATGGCCCAGTAGAGCGAGGTTGTTGGCTTCCGTCGCCCCGCTGGTGAAGATCAGCTCGTCATCCTCCACTCCAAGATGGGAGGCCAGCCTGTGGCGCGCTGAAGCCACGGCAGCTGCTGCGGTGAGTCCCAGTCGGTGTTGCCGGCTTGAAGCATTTCCCCATTCCTGCTGCCACCAAGGCTCCATCGCCTGCACCACTAGGGGATGGCAGGGAGTTGTGGCCTGATGGTCCAGCTGGATCAGGTCGCCTGGGATCAAATCGTCAGTGGTTGTTGGCAGCATGGTGGGACGTTGTGATCGATGCGATGCGTCCCCTTCGGCTGGTCTCCATTTTGGGCCTATTGGCCGTGTCTGCCGTACAACCCTTGATGGCTGAGGGGATTAGCCGGGACGAGATCCTTGAACAGATGAAATCCATGCGTCCCTTGGATCTTGTCGTCCTTAAAGGCAAGGATGTGGGCGATGACTACACCCTGGGGATTTTTGCGATCAAACGCGATCCGTCCAATCCAGAGCTGCGCCAATTCAAGTTGTGGCAGGAATACTCCGACAACCTCTTGATTCCCAGTGAGTCGGTCGACTGCAGTGCCGAGGAGCCGGTACGGGTCACGCGTGATAAAGAAGCGATTTACATCCGCAAACTCAATCCCGGTGGCCCGGTGCGCGCCACAGCCAGGGAAGATCATCTGGTGTGGTGGGCGGCCTGCCATCCCGAACTGGCAGGACAGGATCCTGTTTCCTTGACCGATAAGGCCAGAGAACTCGGTTATTCCACTCTGCTGATCGAATCCCAGGAGGTGCTGCGGTTACCTGGGGGCTGACCCACTTAGATTCCGCCCAGACTCGTACAGGTCATGACTGCTTCAGTGCCCGAGCAGCCACCCGTTCGTCTGTTGCTGGTGGACGACGAACCCGGTCTGCGTTCCGCCGTTCAGGCCTACCTCGAGGACGAAGGTTTCGAGGTGACCACGGCTGTGGATGGTGAGGAGGGATTCAGCAAAGCCCAGCAGATGCTGCCGGATGTGGTGATCACCGATGTCATGATGCCCCGCCTTGATGGTTATGGGCTGCTCACGCGCTTGCGGGCTGATGAACGGCTGGGAGGCACACCGGTGATTTTCCTGACGGCCAAGGGAATGACCGCTGACCGCACGCAGGGGTATCTCGCAGGAGTTGACGATTACATTCCCAAGCCCTTTGACCCCGATGAATTGGTCGCGCGGGTTCGCAACGTGGCTCAACGCCAGCAGCGACTGCTCCAGGAGGCAGCACGTTTTGCTGATGCTGATATGGGGCAAATGGCGAAGCAAATCACCGAAATCCGTTCGCTGCTGGCCCAGGCGGAGGCGCTTCCTGCGCAGGAACCCGTGCAGCACAGCTTCACACCACGCGAGAGCAGTGTTCTTCAGTTAGTCGCCGAAGGATTGATGAATAAGGAAATCGCCAGGCAGCTGGAAACGTCGATCCGTAACGTTGAGAAATACGTGAGTCGTCTGTTCATCAAAACCGGCACCTCCAGTCGCACAGAGCTGGTGCGCTACGCCCTGCAGCATCGCCTGGTGGAGTGAAGGGCTGGCGACCAGCCGCATTGAATCAGGGCTGGACCTATTCGGATCGAATGGATAGGTCCGAGTCGGGTCGGATGTTGAGTGCAGTGATGGCCAGCCGGTATGGCCACTCGCCCAGGGACGTTTGGGACAGCCGGATCCGCTCCGGTGAATTGCTTCTCAATGGACAGTCACTTCAGAACGATGTGCCTGTGGGTTCAAGGGATGTCGTGCAATGGCGACGACCTCCATGGCTTGAGCCTGCGATCCCGGATCAGTGGTCCGTCGTCTACGACGATGGTGACGTGCTGGTCATTAACAAGCCCTCAGGTTTACCGGTGATGCCTGGCGGCGGATTTCTGCAGCACACCCTCTCGGCCTTGTTGATGGAGGCCAGTCGATCGGCTGGCGCCAGCCAGGTTCCCAAGCCGGTGCATCGTTTGGGACGGTTCACGTCAGGGCTTCAGGTGTGTGCACGCCGACCGCAAACGCGGGCCGAGCTTTCCCGGCAGTTCCGGCCGGAGGGTGGTTGCCGGAAGACCTATCTGGCCTGGGCCAACCCAGTGAAGGGGTTGCGTGCGGACCAGCCGCTGGTGGTGACCACCGATGTGGTGGAGCGTGTTCATCCGCTCCTGGGATGGGTCTGGGGGCCTGATCCTTTCGACGGCGAGCCTCTGCGAAGGCGCCTGCATGCCCGCAGTGAGCTTCGCCTTCTGAAGCGCTGTGATCAAGGCGATCTTGTGGAGGTGGCCATCAGCACCGGACGCCCGCATCAGATTCGCATTCACTTGGCTCAGTTGGGGTCACCCTTGCTCGGGGATCCGCTGTACCTGCCGCAGCAACGGATCAATGCTGCCGCTGTCCCTGGGGATGGTGGCTATCGGCTGCATGCCCACACACTCGCATTGGAGAACGGCCTGCATCTCAGCTGCGTAGCCGGGTCTGGGTTTGCCCCGGGTGAACTGCTGCTGGCCGCGAGTCAAGAGTTGTAAGGCTATTGGTCGTGCGTTGCTCACTGTCTGTTGTTGCTTTGAGTTCACTCCTCTTGGCTGCTGGGTGCGCAACGGGGAAAAGAGAAGTGTCGCAAAAGGGAAACGTTGTGTTTAAAAAATGGGAATCTGCAGGTCTGTTTGCTGGCACATCTTCAAGCTGATGCTGCCCAGATGTAGGTCATGACAAACGCTGGGACCATGAATTTGGCAATCAGCGACATCATTCCCGTGAAGCACTAAGCCCCTGTCGCTGAGTTCAAGCTGTTCAATCGCTTCGGCTCCTGATCATTCTTTCTTGCGAAATTCGATCAGTCTCGAGAAATAAAACGGTGCCTTGTTCAGGCTCCGTCGAACAGGCTCGTAGCCACAGGCCATCGCAGCCTTGACGATGCCTTCCTCTTTCAGGGTGTAAGCACGGGTTGTCTTGCTGGGGCCTGGAAACAACTGGCCGATGCTCTTCAGGAGCGCCAGCAGTGGGGTGTAAGGGGCGAAGCTCACCAACAGCCGTTGCTCGCTGAGGCTGCAGAGGTGTTTCACCATCTCTTCAGCGGCTGCCTGGGGGTAATGGATGAAGACATCCAGGCAGCACACCGTGTGGAAGGCGCCGCTCAGGCTTTCCAGGTCACTGGCGAAGAAGTTGAGTTTGGTCATGTCGAGGCCGGCCTCGCGGGCCCGGCGTTCCGCTTCCTGGGCCATTGCTTCGGAGATGTCGCTGGCGCTGATCGAGCCTGCGCCCATCGCCGCCAAGGGCAGGCTGAGACTGCCTACACCGCATCCAGCGTCACAGAAGCTCACGTCGCTGAATTCGCCGCTGTCTTTGATCCAGGCCAGCACTTCATCCACGGTTTTCTGATGGCCGATGCGGATGTTGCGCTGCACCTTGTTCACGTCGTCGGATTCGCTGTAGATGCGATTCCAGCGATCGAAGCCTGTGGTTTCGAAATACCCCTTCACCTCCTGCTTCTCGGCCAGCTTGTCCTTCAGCTGCTGTTCAGGGGTCATCGGCTTGGTGGTGCGTCGGCGGGATCTTAAGCAGCTTCACGCCAGGCAAGGGATGCCCCCGCTTCGCTCAGGTCCCAGCGCAGCAGATGGTCAATGGGTTGCCCCACCAGCCCCTCAACGCTGTGATCCATGCCGATGACCCGTCTCGGTGCCATCGTCGCGGCCCAGATTGCCCCATCCGCATCGCCGCTCCAGAGGGCGAGCCGGCAACAGCCGGCCAGCAGGGGCAGGGTCACGCCCGCGAGGGTTCCGTCGTCCAGTCGGCAGGTTCCGTCTTGCACGTGCAGCACGCGCTCGTCCCAGCGGTGCTCACCATCCGCCAACCCATAGGGCGCGAGTGCATCACTCACCAGCACGATCTGATCGCCGGCCATGCGTTGCAGCAACACCGCGATGGTGGGATGCACGTGAACGCCATCGGCGATCAGGCCCAGGGCAATGCCGCCGCGACGGCAGGCCTCCCCCACGGGGCCAGGCGCCCGGTGATGCAGGCCAGGCATGGCGTTGAACGCATGGGTCAGCATGCTGACCCCCTGATCGAAGGCTGCAGCGGCCTGGCCGGCGGTGGCTGTGCTGTGGCCCAGGGCCACGGTGATCCCGAGGGTGGTCAGATGGCTGATCATGCGATCTGCCCCGGGTTGTTCCGGGGCGAGCGTCACCAGGCTGATCTCGGTTTCAAATCCGGCGATCCGTCTCTCCAGCTCCGTAAGGCTGGGTTGGACAATGTGTTCGCTTGGGTGAGCGCCCCGGCGCTCTGTTGCTAGGAAAGGACCCTCCAGGTGCGCTCCCAGCAGGCGGCAGCGGCCCGGTTTGTGCAGGCTCCTGGCTTGGCGCAGCACGGAGAGTGCGCGGCGCAGGGGGTCGACGCCACAGGTGACCAGGGTCGGGGCGATGGCCTCGACACCATCACGCCACAACTGCTCGAGAAGCTGCAGCAGTCGGGGGAGATCGTCGACGCAGAGTTCAGGGAAGGCAAGACCAAGCCCACCGTTGATCTGCAGGTCAATCCCCCGTGGACTGAGCCAGTCTCCGTTCCAGCTCTCTCCTGCCATGGCCGCCATCGCTGGCATGGGACCGATCTCGGTGATCACGCCTTGTTCATTCAGAATCAGCCAGTGCAGGTCCTGGTTTGGTGTTGACCCAGGGCATTGAGGCAGTCGCACGTGGGTGATCCGGCGCATGCGGGCGGTCTGGTGCGGGACGATGGAAGTCTCGCCTTCCCTGCGCGTTTTGCCTGTTGCCATGACGCCTTCCGATCCAGTTCAGTCACCGATGTCACCGCAGGTGGCCGTGATCATGGGCAGTGATTCCGATCTCCCCACCCTTCATCCGGCGGTTGAGGTTCTGGAGACGCTGAACGTTGCTGTGGAGGTGCGCGTGTTGTCGGCCCATCGCACACCCCTGGAGATGGTGGACTTTGCCCGTGAGGCCCGTAACCGCGGTCTGCAGGTGATCGTGGCCGGTGCCGGCGGCGCCGCTCACTTGCCAGGAATGGTGGCGTCTCTCACCACCTTGCCGGTGATCGGCGTGCCGGTGCGCAGCAGGGCCCTGTCCGGTGTGGACTCCCTCCATTCGATTGTGCAGATGCCGGGTGGCATTCCCGTGGCCACGGTTGCCATCGGGGGCGGGCTGAATGCTGGGTTGCTGGCGGCGCAGATCCTGGCGCTCCAAGACCACGCCTTGTCGGAGCGTCTCGGGGCTTATCGACGTCAGCTTCACGACGCCGTGACCGCGAAGGATCAACGCCTGGTCGAGCTCGGGTCTGCGGCCTATCTCGACGCCATGGCCACCGATCGCTGACAGAGGTATGGATTGTGGACTTTCGCGGTCACAATTCCCAAAACAGACAACGGCCCATGAATGGTCCAGGCTGGATCCGCTGGAGCCTGGCATTGCCCTTGCTCACGCTGAATCTGTTTGTGTTGCGGCAGCTCACGGTTCCGTTGGCTCCGTTTCCCGGCCTTTTTCTCACGGCGGCACTGATCGCTTTTCTGCTCGATATTCCCTGCGTTTGGCTCACCGGCCGCGGCCTGCCCCGGTGGATGGCGATCGTGATGGTGACTCTGGTCACCATCAGTGCGTTGGTGTTCGCGGGGATCACCCTGGTTCCTCTGTTGATCGATCAGCTCGGGCAGCTCATCAATGCCTTGCCTGGCCTGCTCAGCGAGGCCGAGGGCTGGATCACAAGCCTTCAATCCTTGGCTGATGCGAGGGGATTGCCCAGTGAATTCGGTGATCTGAGCAGTGATCTCCTCACCCGAGCCGGTCGGGTGGCCAGCCAGATCAGCCAGAGGCTGCTCGGCATCCTTGGGGCAACCCTGGGAACCACCATCAACACCGTGATTGTGTTGGTGTTGGCGGTGTTCTTCCTGCTGGGTGGCCGCTCGATCGCGGCTGGCCTGGCCCGATGGCTTCCCACGGATTGGCGTGAACTGGTGACCAGCACGCTCTCACGCACATTCCGGGGATATTTTGCCGGTCAGGTCCTGCTGGCTTTGATCCTGGCGGTTGGGCAGATCGTCGTTTTCACTGTGCTCAAAATTCCCTATGGAGTTCTCTTCGCCGTTCTGATCGGATTCACCACACTGATTCCCTACGCAAGCGCCCTCACGATCATCGCGGTCAGCGGACTTCTTGCCTTTCAGGATCCCAAGACAGGGCTTGAGATCTTAGTGGCGGCGATCCTTGTCGGACAATTGGTGGATCAGGTGATCCAACCCCGGTTGATGGGCAGCATCGTGGGTCTCCAGCCGGCCTGGTTGCTGATCGCCCTTCCCATCGGCGCCAAGGCAGGAGAGCTCTATGGCTTCGGCGAGCTTCTGGGTTTGCTGCTGGCTGTTCCCGTGGCCAGTTGCCTCAAAACATTGGTGGATGCCTGGGCAGAGCGTCAAGGCATCCCGGCCAGTGGTGACCTGATCAGGCCTGAGCGGGGATGATTCCCTGGCTGACCAATGCGTCGACGACCTCATTCACGCAGCTCTCGAGATCACCGGCTCCGGTGTCGACGGAGAGTTCGGGATCTGAAGGAGCTTCGTATGGGCTGGAAATTCCCGTGAACTCTTTGATTTCGCCTGCTCTTGCCTTGGCGTAAAGGCCCTTGGTGTCGCGTTCTTCGCAGACGCTTAGGTCAGCAGAGCAGAAGATCTCGAGAAAGTCACCGTCCTCCACCAAGGCTCTGGCCTTATCGCGATCAGCTCGGAAGGGGGAGACAAAAGCAGTGAGAACAATCACGCCAGAATCCAAGAAGAGCTTGGCTACTTCACCGATGCGGCGGATGTTTTCTTCGCGGTCTGCGTCTGAGAAGCCCAGGTCTTTGCAGAGGCCATGTCGGATGTTGTCTCCATCCAGCACATAGGTGGCTAACCCGCGTTCAAACAGGGCCTGATTCACCGCATTGGCCAAGGTGCTTTTCCCGGCTCCGCTCAATCCCGTGAACCAGAGGATGGCACTGCGATGTCCGCGCTGTTCAGCTCGGGCGTTGCGGTCAACAGAGGCGTGGTGCCAGGCGATGTTGGTGGAAGCGCCTTGGTTGGTGAGTTGACCGTAGGTGGGTGTTGAGGGCATGACGCAGCGATTCGGGCCGCCATTATCTCCCAGGCCTGCGTCTCGACAATCAGTTGACTCCCGATTCACCCACCGGATCGTTTGGGCCTGAAGCCCTCTTGAGTGAGGAGCTCAAGAGCTAGATCCACTTGATCGCCTTGAAGCTCAATCTCGCCCTCCTTGACGGTGCCACCGCTGCCAATACGGCTCTTAAGTTTTTTCAGCAGTGCCTTGATTTCAGCGTTATCGAGTTGCAACCCCCGAATCACGGTCACCGTCTTTCCTCCCTTTCCGCCTCGGGTCGGCTGCACCCGAACAATCTGCTGGGAACGGGGGGTGCCAGCCGTGGTTGGTTCAGGTCGTTGGAGGCTTTCACTGCTGCTGAATTCTCGCCAGCCACCTTTCGGCATGGAACTCTCGATCGCTCAAGCCAGTCTTGCCCAAGGCTTCGTGCTTCACCCAGTACTGCTGTGGAAAACCTTGGACTAGTGATTCGCGATCTGATCAACAACATTCATCAGTCGAGGCATGGCTTGAGGGTGAACGATGAGACCAGGGTTGAAATCAACGGGATAGATGTTTCTCTGGTTTAGGGGGGATCGCTGGCGTGGACGGCCAACTTGTCGATGAGGCTAATCATGTTATTGCTGTGATTCGTTGGTTTCCTGAATTTGGAGAATCCTGTATCAAAAGTGAGATAGTGCTTCTAAGTATTCAGCTAGGGCTTGTCTGCTTGCCTAAAATGTTTGATATGTGTTTTGGTTGCGAATGTCGCTAAATGCCTTTGAGGCTTGAGGTTGGGGGGGGATTCGTAACCAGCGCTCTTGTGCTTGTCTCAGTTGGGTTGATTGGTTGTTCCTGCTCAGCTCAAGATCTTCTCTGATTCAGGATTTGTTGCGATCCCAACGCCTTTGATCCGGGACTTGGCAATTGATGCTGGTTTTTGAGGGCAGCGATTGAACCTGCTGTCGGTATCACTTTATCTCCAGCCCACCGTCGTTCCCGAGCATTCAGACTGTTGTCTGAAGAGATTGAGCTCTTGAGATGAAGTCAGTTGTTCAGCAACCGCAATGGGCTGATTCGAGCCAAGGTCTGGGGCTGTGGATTGAGCGGCTGATCAACATCGGCTGGCTGCGGCGACCTTTGTTCTTTCAGGCCCGGCAGCTGATCATCCGTACGGCTGAACGCAATGGAATCCCCTGGCGGGCCCGCCGCAAGACGTTGCTTCATCAAGCGAGCCCACTGCTGGCGGACGTGACGACACCCGGCTTGGTGCCGCCTGACTATTACCGCGTTCGATTCCATGCTTACGAACAAGGCAATCTCTGTTGGCAGGCCGCAACGGAGGCTGAGCAGGCCACTGATGCGATGGCTCTGCGCATCTGGCCCGATGAGACTCTGCCCCCGCTGATTGCTCAGACCCGTCTGCGGGATGCGATCCATGAGGTGGTGGAACCGTTGCTGATCGGTCCCGTGCATCAAGCCCTCGATCTGGGCTGTTCTGTGGGGGTCAGCACCCAGCATCTCAGCCGCTGGCTGCGCCTGCGTGCCGAGAAGCGACGCGAGTCATCAGTGCACATCCAGGGTCTGGATCTGTCTCCCGAGATGCTCGCTGTGGCCAGAGTGCGAGATGGCGAAGGAGTCGTGGATGGCTGGCTGCATCGCAAGGCCGAAAAGACGGGCCTGGAGGAGTGTTCAATCGACCTGATCAGTCTTCAGTTTGTGTGCCATGAATTGCCTCAGAGCGCCATTCATGCCGTGCTGTCGGAGGCGTTTCGGCTGCTGCGTCCTGGTGGTGCACTGGTGATGGTGGATCAGGACCCTGCGTCGTCGGTTCTGCAGCGTCTGCCTGCTGCGGTTGCCACCCTCCTCAAAAGTACGGAGCCTTATATCGAGCACTATTTCAGCCTTGATATGGACGACGCTCTGCAATCCGTCGGCTTCAGAAATCTGCGGATCAAAGCCTGTGATCCACGGCATCGCGTGATCGCCTGCTTACGCTGAGGTATCGCTCAAGGGTCGCGTGCGCGGTCCGTTGCTTCGTGACCAGCACCCTGCCGCCAAAACCCTCTGCTGCTGACCTCGCCGTCAGCTCCCGTCCTGCTCGCGAGGGTCGCTTCGGGCGCTACGGCGGTCAGTATGTGCCTGAAACACTGATGCCCGCTCTGGCCGAGCTGGAACAGGCGGCCGCTGAGGCTTGGAAGGATCCTGCATTCACCTCGGAGCTCAATCGGCTGCTGAAGAGCTATGTCGGTCGGGCAACACCGCTTTATGAGGCGGAGCGTCTGACCGAGCACTACCGCCGTGCTGATGGTGGTCCGCGCATCTGGCTCAAGCGTGAAGACCTGAATCACACCGGCGCCCACAAGATCAACAACGCCCTGGGTCAGGCTCTCCTCGCTCTGCGCATGGGTAAGAAGCGGATCATTGCTGAAACCGGTGCCGGTCAGCATGGTGTGGCTACCGCCACGGTCTGCGCCCGTTTCGGCCTGGACTGTGTGGTGTACATGGGTGCTGAAGATATGCGCCGCCAGGCCCTGAATGTGTTCAGGATGCGCCTGTTGGGGGCCACCGTGCAGCCAGTCACCGCAGGGACGGCCACCCTCAAAGACGCCACCAGTGAGGCGATCCGCGACTGGGTCACCAACGTGGAGTCCACCCATTACATCCTTGGGTCAGTGGCAGGTCCTCATCCCTATCCGATGCTGGTACGCGACTTTCACGCTGTGATCGGTCAGGAAACGCGGCAGCAGTGCCGGGAAGCGTTCGGACGGCTTCCTGATGTGCTGATGGCCTGCGTCGGCGGAGGATCGAATGCGATGGGTCTGTTCCATCCCTTCGTTGAATGCACGGATGTGCGGTTGATCGGTGTGGAAGCCGCAGGTGACGGCGTGGCCACCGGCCGCCACGCAGCCACCATTACGGAAGGTCGGGTTGGTGTGCTGCACGGGGCGATGAGTCTTCTCTTGCAAGACCAGGACGGTCAGGTACAGGAAGCCCATTCCATCAGTGCCGGTCTTGATTACCCGGGTGTCGGCCCTGAGCACAGTTACCTGCGCGAGATTGGACGGGCGGAATATGGAGCCGTCACCGATGCGGAGGCGCTGGATGCCCTTCAGCTCGTGAGTCGATTGGAAGGCATCATCCCTGCTCTGGAAACGGCCCATGCCTTCGCCTGGCTGGAAACTCTCTGCCCCACACTCCCTGCGGGGACCGAAGTGGTTCTCAATTGCTCAGGACGCGGCGACAAGGACGTCAACACCGTGGCTGAACGCCTCGGAGACGCTCTCTGATTCAGCTCTGAGATTGTTCAATCAGCTCAGAAGATTGTTGAGGTGTTTCGCTACAGATTGAACGGCAGCACGTGCCGTGGCGTAAGCCATGCGCATCGGGCCCACCAGCGCAACCTGCCCGACACCACCTCCTCCGCTGCGATAGCTGGATTGAATCACGGAACAGTCGCTCAGGGCCGTGTGGGGATGCTCCCCACCGATCCAGACACAGTCATCACGGGAGGGATCACTCGGGATGAAGGCGGCTGGATTGCAATCCATCAGATCCAGGAGGGGGCGCACCTTGGCGCTGTCGCTGAACTCTGGCTGCGCCACCAGCCTGGAGACGCCGTGAACGTGAGCGCCCTGCTCGCTAGGACCAATAAAGGGATCCTTGTGCTCTAGGGCTTCCCTCAGCGCCTGACCACAGGTTTGCAGCTGCTGGGGCAGGGACTCCCAGCCGAGCTGTCCGGATCGACGTAGTTGGTCATCGGTCCAACGTTCGAGGGCTGCCACCTGATGGGCACTGCCGTGGGGTAAGCGCAAATTCAGGTGATGGGTCTGGCTGGAATCAGCCACCAACATGACCAAAAGCCTCTCCTCTGTTCGGACCAGGCGGATCGCATGCAGTCGCCGTTCTGTCGGTTGCGGCACGGTGATCAGGCTCATGAGCCCCGTGAAATCGGTCAGACGTCTTGCTAGCTGCTGCAGCAGATCGTCGAGTGCAGCCCAGCGCAAGCTCAGTTGGGTGAGTTCCTGTTCGAGATGGTGAACGGCGGCTCCAGGCTTCGGCAGCAAGCAGTCCACGTAGTGTCGGTATCCCTTCGCGCTGGGAATCCGACCGGCCGATGGATGGGGCTGCACCAGCAACCCTTTTTGCTCAAGGGCTCCCATCGCGGAACGCACTGTGGCTGAGCTTGCCTGGAGCCCAAAACGCTGGACAAGGGTTTTGCTCCCCACTGGTTCAATCGTGTCCACGTAGTGATGGACCGTGGCCTGAAGCACGTCCTGTTGGCGTTGGGGCAGGAGCTCCACAGCAACTGTTGAGGTGGATTGATCGTACGAATGATTCTCTGGTTTCGAACGTGACCACCATGAATCCGATGTGGGCTTCATGGCGGGATCACCCTCAGTAGCGGGGCACAGTTGAATCCACAGCAAGACTCCAGGCGTCAATGCCGCCCTCCAGATTCCAAACGTCCTGCGAGGGATTTCGTTCCAGGAGCCAGCATCCGAAGTTCCAGCTGCGCACCCCTGCATGGCAGATCACAACCACGGTCCGAGAAGCCGGCAGTCGCTGGTCGATCTCATCCATCCACTGCTCCGCTGCGCTTAAAGGCAGATGTTCCACTGGATAAGGAAATGCGGCGATCGCTAGTTCTCGATGTTCACGAACGTCGACCAAAGACAACTCAGGCTTCTTTTGCAGCCAGGCCTCTAGCTCAGTGGCTTTCAGGGGTTGAGGGGTGCGTTGATTCATCCCATCAGTCTGGCTCCGGGCTGGCCATGAACCCTGGATGCATGAAGATGACAGTGATGTCCTCCACCGCCAGTCCATGAAAGGGCGTTCGTTCCTGCTCGCTCTGGTTGCATCGGCCATGGTGCTCCTCACCCTGGCCTTTGGGGTGTGGTGGGTGATGGCACAACAGAGTCCGCTACGGATCGTTGATCGACCGCTGGAGCTCAACCGGGCGGCTCGATTCATGCCTCGTGATGCTGAACTCACCCTGAATTGGCTGGTGGATCCGTCTCGCATCCCGGCCTATGCCCGAGCCGTCGCTCCGGTGCGTCAGAGAGAGGCCGCGAGCGAAAGCACACGCCAGCTCCGCGATGGTGCCTTCGCTTTGGCCGGGCTGAATTTCAATGACGAACTGGTGAACTGGATCGGCCCACAGGTCAGTTTTGCCGTGTTGGATCAAAGCAGCTCCAACGCTGACGATCAGGGCGGTTTGGGCTGGGTTCTGGCCCTGTCCAGTCAGGACGACGACGGAGCTCGACGCTTTTTGCAGCGTTTTTGGCAAACACGCAGCCTGGCTGGGACTGACTTGCAGATCACCCGTTATCGAGGCATGGGCGTAATCAGTGGTCGGGGTGCCCTGTTGGGTCGCGATCCTCAGCCGATTGCCACGGCATTGATCGACGATGACCTGCTGCTCCTGGCTTCCGGTCGAGGTGTGCTGGAACAGGCCCTGGATGTGTCGCAGCTTGAGAGTTTGAACCTTCAAGGTGATGCACGTCTCGCCGATGATCTGACATCGTTCGGTTCCGGTGTGGCCTTTCTCACGGCAAGCCCGGCCGCCATGCAGCGCTGGCTTGGCGTTCCGACGGTGATCGCAGAGCGTGGTGATCTCACCGGGTTGGTCGCTGGCCTGGTGACCCATGGAACGGATCTTGACCTGAAGGCTTTGGTTCGCTTTCAGGACGCGGTGGTTCCTGGGGCGGATGGACGTTCTGATGCCGAGGCTCTTCTTGACGCCACAGGGGGTGACGCTCAGATGTTGGCGCTGTTGTCAGCGCCTCAGGCATTGATGAATCCGGATAGCCGCAATCCATTGGCGCAGTGGATTGCCCCTGTGCTTCAACGGACGCTGGACTCCGCCGCTGCTGAAGGGGCGGCGGCCGTCGTTGCCCTCG
Organism: Synechococcus sp. WH 7805; assembly: GCF_000153285.1. Classification (NCBI taxonomy): domain Bacteria; kingdom Bacillati; phylum Cyanobacteriota; class Cyanophyceae; order Synechococcales; family Synechococcaceae; genus Synechococcus; species Synechococcus sp. WH 7805. The sequence goes on from NZ_CH724168.1 coordinate 2,014,737, forward strand.
ACTCCGGTCCACTGCTTCTGCAACAGGGTGAGGCGGGTTGGCTTCTCGGGAGCCGCGCGGATGCACCACCATCAGAGGCCGTGAGCAGCAAGCTTGAGCAGGACGGACTCGTGGGATCCACGCTGGATGCCGATGGGCAATCGCTTGAGGTCTGGACCCGGTTGGTGCGTCAGCGACGCCATGGTGAGGAGTCGTTGACGGCGGATCTTGCCGTGGCTTTGGAACAGGATGCTGGCTTGAACTGGTGGGGACAGACCCTTGAGGGACTTCGCCAGCGTCGTAGTGGGGGCGATCCGAGCGGTCTTAAGCAGCAACTCCAGGTGCTGCGGAACCTGGCCAAGGCACCGATCACGCAACAGTTTGCCCTCGCCGCCGAACCGGCGCGTGATGGTCTCGGGAAGTGGCGTCCATGGACTCTGCTCCAGGGCCTGGGAGGACGATCACTGAGCCCTGCGGTGCAGAGCCTCACTCTGGTGGCAGCGCCAGATCTGACGTCGGACCAAAGTGGAGAGTCGAGCAGCCTGCGTCTGCATGCCCGACTTCATTTCGGTTGATCTTTTCCTGTTCCGTCATGGCATCGCTGCTGAACGGGACCATGACCAGGACCATCCGGATCGCCCACTGACGGAGCTCGGGGTGGAGCGCACTCTCGCGGTGGCTGATCGCCTCAGCAAGTTGGGGTATCAGTCCGACCTGTTGCTCTGCAGTCCATACAGGCGTGCAGTCGAGACTGCCGAGCTGGCGGTTCAGGCCGGCCTGGCTTCCGCTGTCCAGGTCGAGTCCGCTCTCGCGCCCGGGGGTGATCCAAGGCCTCTGGTGAGATCTGTTCACGGACGTTGCCTCTTGGTCGGCCATGAACCCGATCTGAGCGGATTGGCCGCTGCACTCATCGGTGCTGCGCCTGGGAGTTTGCGATTGCGCAAAGCGGGGTTCTGCCACCTCTGCTGGGACGACCTGTCCTGCGACCCCTTCGGACATGCTCAGCTTCAGGCGTTGCTGAGGCCACGACTCCTGCTTCCTGGCTCCGTTTAAGTTGCCATTGAGCAGTAGGGAGACAGTGAGTCGGAGCGAGAGTGCTGAAATTCGTCATGAACGCACCGGTTTGGTGTTCCGTCCCGGGTTGGAAGGGGTTCCTGCGACTCAGTCGTCAATCTGTGACATCGATGGGCAAGCGGGAAAACTTTCGTATCGCGGCTATGCCGTTGATGATCTTTCCTCTCACTGCAGTTTTCTCGAAACCACGTATTTGCTGATCTGGGGTGAACTGCCCAGCCCTCAGCAATTGAGAGACTTTGAGCAGGAAGTGCAGATGCACCGAAGGGTGAGCTTCCGCGTGCGAGACATGATGAAGTGCTTTCCATCGGATGGTCATCCGATGGATGCTCTGCAGTCGAGTGCGGCCTCGCTTGGGCTGTTTTATTCCCGGCGGGCCATCGATGACCCCCAATACATCTATGACGCCGTGGTGCGGTTGATCGCCAAGATCCCAACGATGGTGGCGGCCTTTCAACTGATCCGCAAAGGACAGGATCCGATTCAACCTCGCGATGACCTGGCCTATTCGGCCAATTTTCTCTACATGCTCATGGAGCGTGAGCCTGACCCTCTGGCATCGCGGATCTTTGACCGTTGTCTGATCCTGCATGCGGAACACAGCCTGAACGCCAGCACGTTCAGTGCGAGGGTCACGGCCAGCACCCTGACGGATCCCTATGCCGTGGTCGCTTCAGCTGTCGGAACCCTGGCTGGTCCCCTGCATGGAGGCGCCAATGAGGATGTTCTGGCCATGCTGGATGAGATCGGTACAGCTGACCGTGCAGCTGATTATCTCGATGCGGCCATGGCCAGCAAACGCAAGGTCATGGGTTTCGGGCATCGGGAGTATCGGGTCAAAGACCCTCGGGCCGTGATTCTTCAGGTGCTGGCAGAAGAGCTGTTTGCCCGCTTTGGCCACGACGAGATGTACGACGTGGCTCGAGCCCTTGAAGCAGCTGCTGAGTGTCGCCTTGGACCCAAAGGCATTTTCCCTAATGTCGACTTCTACTCAGGTTTGGTCTACCGCAAGCTCGGAATTCCAAGGGATCTGTTCACGCCTGTATTCGCCATCGCCAGGGTGGCGGGATGGCTTGCCCACTGGCGGGAACAGCTTGGCGCCAACCGCATTTTCCGGCCCTCTCAGATCTACACAGGCCAATCGATGCGTCAGTGGAGCCCGCTTGAAGACCGGCTTCCCTCCGCAAGCACCTAAGTTGCACACATCAATCCTCAGTTCATGGTGACTTTCTTTGCCACCAATGCATCGGCTCTAGTGAGTCCTGGTCTGGATCTCGAACAGAGCTTCAGTCAGACCCTGGAGGGTTTCGGTCTCTCCGATCAAGCGGCCCGATTGATCTGGCTGCCGCTCCCCATGCTGCTGGTGCTTGTGGCAGCAGTGGTCGGCGTGCTGGTGACAGTTTGGTTGGAACGCAAAATCTCTGCTGCTGTTCAGCAGCGCATCGGCCCGGAATATGCCGGAGCCCTTGGCGTTCTTCAGCCTCTTGCTGATGGCCTCAAGCTTCTGGTGAAGGAAGACATCATCCCGGCAAGGGCGGATGGGCTTCTCTTCACGCTTGGCCCCGTGCTCGTTGTCGTCCCGGTGATTCTGTCCTGGTTGATCGTTCCTTTTGGACAGAATCTTCTGATCAGCAATGTGGGAGTCGGCATCTTTCTGTGGATCTCCCTCAGCAGCGTTCAGCCCATCGGTCTGCTGATGAGTGGTTACGCATCGAATAACAAGTACTCCCTGCTGGGTGGACTCCGAGCCGCAGCCCAGTCGATCAGCTATGAAATCCCCCTCGCGCTTGCGGTGCTTGCGGTGGTGATGATGAGCAACTCTCTCAGCACCGTTGACATCGTCAGCCAGCAGACAGGGGCTGGAATTCTGAGCTGGAACATCTGGCGCCAGCCGGTTGGCTTTTTGATCTTCTGGATCTGTGCCCTGGCTGAGTGCGAACGCCTTCCCTTTGACCTCCCTGAAGCTGAGGAGGAACTGGTTGCCGGTTATCAGACCGAATACGCAGGAATGAAGTTTGCCCTGTTCTACCTGGGCAGTTACATCAATCTGGTGCTCTCGGCGTTGCTGGTTTCAGTGCTTTATCTCGGTGGCTGGGGATTTCCGGTGCCCGTGGAATGGCTTGCCGGTTGGCTGGGACAGTCTGTTGATGCTCCGCTGGTTCAAGTGATCACAGGGGCTACAGGCATTGTGATGACGGTCCTGAAGGCCTACCTCCTGGTGTTCATTGCCATTCTTCTGCGCTGGACCACGCCACGGGTTCGCATCGACCAGCTTTTGGATCTCGGCTGGAAATTTTTGCTTCCACTGGCATTGGTCAACCTGCTGGTCACCGCGGCTCTGAAACTTGCATTCCCCGTCGCCTTCGGTGGGTGAACGCGACACTTGAACGCCAACGGCGTCATCATGACCCTCTGGTTTCCTCTCGACAGACCGCTCCTTACCTGACTTCAGACAATGTTCGGTTTCCTTAAACAGGTTGGTGACTACACCCGCGACGCCGTTGACGCGGCGCGCAATCTCACCCAAGGCCTGGCTGTCACCTTCGACCACATGAAGCGCCGTCCCGTGACGGTGCAGTACCCCTACGAGAAACTGATTCCTTCAGAGCGCTACCGCGGAAGGATTCACTACGAGTTTGATAAGTGCATCGCCTGTGAGGTCTGTGTTCGGGTCTGCCCCATCAACCTGCCCGTGGTGGACTGGGTGATGAATAAGGAGACGAAGAAGAAGGAATTACGGAACTACTCCATCGATTTCGGAGTCTGCATCTTTTGCGGCAATTGCGTGGAGTACTGCCCCACCAACTGTCTGTCGATGACCGAGGAGTACGAACTGGCAGCTTTCGATCGTCATAGCCTCAACTTCGACAATGTGGCCTTGGGCCGTTTACCCACGAGCGTGACCACTGATCCCGCTGTACAACCCCTGAGGGAACTGGCGTATCTTCCCGCCGGTGAAGTCCACCCCCACGGGGTCGACCCGGCGCGTCCACGGGCAGGACAGCGTCCGGATCAGGTGCTTGCTTCTCTCAAGCGTGATGCTGCTGGCACCACTGGCAATGAGGGAGAATCGGCCACATCAACCAACAACAGCAAGGAGAGCGCTGAATGACGATCGCAGCGTCGACGCAGCTGATCAGTTTTCTTGTTCTCAGCGCAGTCATCGTTCTGGGAGCCCTCGGTGTTGTGCTCCTCAGCAACATTGTTTATTCGGCCTTCCTGCTGGGTGGCGTTTTCCTGGCTGTCGCTGGTCTCTACCTGCTGCTCAATGCCAGCTTTGTGGCTGCCGCCCAGGTGCTGGTGTACGTCGGAGCGGTCAATGTTCTGATCCTCTTTGCGATCATGCTGGTCAACAAGCGCGAAGACCTGGCACCGATTCCTGGGATCGCGGTCCGTCGTCTTCTGTCTGGTGGGGTCTGTGCAGGCTTGTTTGTTCTTCTGACCCGCGTGGTTCTCACAACCCCTTGGGCTGAGGGCCCAGAGCCGATTGGCGAGGGAGCAACGATCCGCATCGGTGAACACCTGTTCACCGATTATCTGCTTCCCTTCGAGCTGGCTTCCGTATTGCTTTTGATGGCCATGATCGGTGCCATCGTGTTGGCGCGACGTGATGTTCAGGCGGTTGACCCTGGAACTGGAGAAGCTGTTGATCAAGGCCTGATTGAAAAGGCGCGCACTCCTCTGCTGGTGGATCAGCCACCCGCCTGATGTCCTCTTCCCTTCTTCCCCATGGTTTCTGAGCTGCTTTCCGGTTCCGTTCCCCTCGAGGCCTATCTCCTTGTCGCCGCAGTGCTGTTCTGCACTGGCGTCTGGGGGCTGATCAACAGTCGTAATGCCGTTCGCGTGCTCATGAGTATCGAATTGATGCTCAATGCAGTGAACATCAACCTCATGGCGTTCTCGTCTTACGTGGATGGGCAGTTGATTCGAGGACAAGTGTTTTCGGTCTTCGTGATCACCGTGGCTGCGGCCGAGGCGGCCGTTGGTTTGGCGATTCTTTTGTCCCTTTATCGCAATCGCGTCACAGTGGATATGGAACGTTTCAACCTTCTGCGCTGGTAGGGCAGCGCCCTCACCATGCAGCTTCAACGGATTTGGCTGATCTATAGAGCTGAAAGTCCACTCGCCCAGAAGGAAGCAAGAGCGTGTGCATCCCAGTTGGAGTCGCTGGGTGTCTCCGTCGCGATTGCCATGAGTGGCCTCATGGCCGATCCATTTCCAGGTCTCCTCGCCTCTGAGCCCGAGCTTCCCGATCTGGCTGTTGTGCTCGGTGGCGATGGCACTGTTCTTGGAGCCGCGAGACACTTGGCTGTTCTTGATGTTCCCATCCTCTGCTTCAACGTGGGTGGCCATCTGGGATTTCTCACCCATGAGCCAGGTCTGCTCCACAACGACACGATTTGGACGCGGATTCTGGAGGATCATTTCGCCATGGAGCGACGGATGATGCTTCAGGCCGTGGTCCATCGGGCTGACGCCCTGACTTGTCCGGTTTCAGGAACACTCCCGGATGATTCATCTGTCATTGAGAGGCACTGGGCTCTCAATGACATCTATCTGCGCCCCTATCGCGAGGATCTCGCCCCAACCTGCACGTTGGAATTGGAGATCGATGGAGAAGTGGTGGATCAGGTGAGAGGTGATGGATTGATCCTGGCCACACCCACTGGGTCCACCGGTTACGCGATGGCTGCTGGAGGACCCATTCTTCACCCAGGGATTGATGCCATCATCGTGAGCGCCATCTGTCCGATGAGCCTGTCCAGTCGGCCGATCGTGCTGCCTCCGCGGTCGCGTCTGGTGATCTGGCCCCTTGGAGATTCCCATCGCCAGGTGAAGCTCTGGAAGGATGGTGCCGCCGGTGAAGTAATGGCTCCTGGTGAATGCTGCGTGATTCAGCGGGCTCCCCATCACGCCCTCATGGTGCAGCTGGAGCAAAACCCCTCGTATTACCGCACTCTGTCTCGCAAACTGCATTGGGCGGGCAGTTTGGTCGACAGCATGCCATCGCTGAACTGAAACCACCGATGCCGCTTGAAATCGAACGACGTTTCCTGGTGACTGGACAGGGTTGGCGTGCCTTCGCTGGCACTCCTCAGCCACTGAGGCAGGGCTATCTGGCGGCGTCCAAGGATGGTGTCACCGTGCGGATGCGCTTGCGTGCCGATGGCGAGGCTTGGCTGACGCTCAAAGCGCCTGCATCAGGCATCGCCCGGCATGAGTTCGAATACCCTCTGCCTACCACCGATGCCGAGGCGCTCTGGGACCTGGCGCCCCATCGCTTGATCAAGACCCGCTACTCCCTCGCTCTCTCCGGTGGTGAGTGGGTTGTGGACTGCTTTGAGGGTGATAACGCTCCCCTTGTTCTTGCGGAGGTGGAGTTGGACACTGCCGATGCACCCTTGGAGCTTCCTCCGTGGTGCGGCCAGGAAGTGACCAGTGATGGTCGCTGGAGCAACGCGGCCCTTGCGGTCGCACCCATTGCGGAATGGCCCGAAGAGGTCAGATGTCGCTATGGCTTCGGCAGCCATCAATAAGCTCAAACACCCTTGAGGATTTCTTTTGTTTTCCTTTAGATTTCTCTCAGGAAGCGTGAAGGTGCCACGTGCACGGCCTCTACGACCATGAGGGAGTACTGCGATTCATCGGTCTCGATCGCGAGGCGTGCATCGCCTACGCGGAGCTGTTCGATCTCTCGCTGAATCATTGTTCAATGCTCGATCTGCCATTGCCTCTGCCGTTGGCTGTCAGGGGGCGTCCTCGGATGTATCCGGAAGCGAGCAGCAGTTGAAGCCATCGCGGCAGATCTTCCCGTGATCCATCGCCCAGTTGAGAAGGGCCACCCGGTTCTTGGATCCGGTTTTTGTGAACACATTGCTGACGTGATTATCCACGGTGCGCTTGCTGATGGTGAGCCGCTCGGCAATTTCCTGATTCGTTAAACCTTCAGCGACCAACTCGATGATCTCGAGTTCCCTTGCGGAGAGGGATGCATTCATTGAGCCCGTCCCCTCGCCGCTGGTCATGCTGACCGTTGACATTGAATCATGACTTCATCCTAGGGGTAGCCCCTGCGAATGATCTTCCATAGTGGCGTTTAGAAGCGTTTCTTCGATTGAATTCCGCGCTGCAGCGCAGCCTTGAGGCTGGTTCCCTCACCCTTACCGCTGAGGTGATGCCTCCAAGGGGAGGTGATCCCAGTGAAACCCTTGCCATGGCCGAGTGCCTGCGAGGGCGCGTCCATGCCATCAATGTCACCGATGGCAGCCGGGCGGTGATGCGCATGTGCAGTCTCGCCGTTTGCCGTCTGTTGATCGATGCGGGCTTGGAGCCTGTTCTGCAAGTTGCAGGTCGCGATCGGAATCGCATCGGACTTCAAGCCGACTTGCTGGGAGCCCATGCCCTCGGGATCCGCAATGTGCTTTGCCTCACGGGTGATCCCGTGCGTGCTGGCGATCAATCGTCTGTCCGGTCGGTTCACGAGCTGGAATCGGTTCGGCTTCTGCAGCAGGTGAGCGCATTCAATCGAGGGGAGGATCCCGTCAAAGACAGGCTTGCTGACGGTCCGACCAATTTGTTTGCAGGGACTGCCGCTGATCCCCACTGCGCCAGCTGGTCCGGTCTGTCGCGACGTCTCACCCGCAAACGTGAGGCTGGTGCCCGATTCGTGCAGACGCAGATGGTGATGGATCCTCGTTCTCTGGAGAGATTCTGCCGAGACCTCGCTGATCCTCTTGAGCTGCCAGTCCTTGCAGGGGTGTTTCTGCTCAAGTCAGCCCGTAATGCCCGGTTCATCAATCGCGTGGTTCCCGGCGCCTGTATCCCCAACCATTTAATTGATCGCCTCGATCAGGCGGATGATCCGATGGATGAGGGAATCGCGATCGCTGCAGAACAGGTGCGTCAGTTCTCAGGAATCGCCCAGGGGGTCCACTTGATGGCCGTGAAGGCGGAACAGCGGATCCCGGAAGTTTTGGATCGAGCTGGCGTCAGCCTGCCGGTGCTGTGAGATCGGTGCCGAGCAGTTCGGCCATCGCCTTCTGCTGCGGAGAGGGTTCAACGACATCCTGCCGACGAGCATCGGTGATTAACCAGTCGAGAGCTGCTTCCTGGAGGTCGAAATGGTCACCGTTGCGGCCAACGCAATAACGACCGAAGACGAGCTTCTCCACGAGCTGCACGCCGGCACCGATTCTCGAATAATCGAAAATGATGGAGTTGTCGATCGTGGCTCCTTCGCAGATGTGGCAGCTGGGGCCGATCATGGATGGGCCGATCAGGGTTGCCCCGTCTTCGATCCGGGTCATTCCGCCCACGTAAACCGGGCCCTGCACATTGA